>MWDQ01000124.1 GCA_002070645.1 candidate division TA06 bacterium ADurb.Bin131 | reverse complement strand
AAAATGGTAGGGACTTTTGGAGATGTTTCTGGTTTTTCGCTTATGAGTGGAAAATCATTTGCTGTGGGAGAAGCAGGAATTATGCTGACAGATGATAGAGATATTTATGAAAGGGCATTGCTTTTTGGCCATTACGAAAGACACTCTGAAATTATAAATCCAGAACTTCAAAAATTATCCGGGCTGCCCTGGGGCGGATACAAATATAGAATGCATCAGATGTCATCAGCAATCGGACTTGTCCAGATTAAACAATTTCAAAAAGATATGGTCGAAATTGATAAAGCAATGAATTATTTCTGGGATATTCTTGAAGGATATCCAGGGATAAAAGCACACAGACCTCCAAAGAATTCTGGGTCTACAAAAGGTGGATGGTACTGCTCACTCGGGTTATATAAAACTGAAGAACTTGAAGGGTTATCTATAACAAGATTTTGTGAAGCACTCAGGGCAGAGGGAGTCGGCTGCTCGTATCCTGGTTGTAATAGACCCCTTCATATTCATCCTGTTTTTAATGATGTGGATATCTATGGACACGGAAAACCAACAAGAATTGTAAATGCTACCAGAGATGTAAGGGAAAAAACTGGAAGTTTACCCAATGCAGAAGCACTACAAAAAAGGGTATTTGGAGTGCCCTGGTTCAGACATTACTGGCCAGAAAGAATAGAGGAATATGCAAATGCATTCAAAAAAGTTATAGAAAACTACAAAGAACTTTTGCAAGGGGATACAGGAGATCCAGAAGAATTAGGTGGATGGCACTTAAGTAAAAGATAAAAGTTTTAAGGTAATCTCTTCTAAAAATACTGCTAAGGACTTAGCCAGGTTTGGCACTACCCAGACAATATAAAAAGGAGTTTTAATGGAAAAACTTGCAATTGAAGGAGGAAAACCAGTAAGAAGCAGTCCTATGCCTCCAAGAATTATGTTTGACGAAAATGAGAAAAAAGCAGTAATGAATATTATTGAAAAAAGTATGACAGGAAATCAGGCGCTTGATAGATATGGTGGAATAGAGGTTGATAGTTATGAAAAAGAATTTGCTGAATTTTTTGAAATGAAATATGCAACAGCAGTAAGCAGTGGAACAGCGGCAATCCATTCTGCCCTGGCATCATTGAATCCTGAACCAACAAGTGAGGTAATCACAAGTCCAATAACTGATCCAGGCGCAGTGATGCCCATTATTTTTCAACAATGCATACCTGTTTTCTGTGATATCGACTATGATACCCTTAATCCATCACCAGAATCACTGAAAGAGAGAATAACTGAAAAGACAAAAGCAATCATAGTTGTCCATCTTGCAGGAATACCTTCAAGAATTGATGAAATATGCAAGATTGCGAAAGAACATAATATCTTTGTGATCGAGGATTGCGCCCAGGCACATTGTTCAAAATACAAGGGTAAATATGTTGGGAGTTTTGGTACTCTTTCTGCCTTTAGTTTAATGTCAGGAAAACATACAACAAGCGGTGGACAGGGAGGAATGGTCCTGACAGATGACGAGGACCTATACTGGAATGCAAAAAGATTTGCTGACAGGGGAAAACCATTTAATTCAATAGAACCAACAAATCTCTGTATTGGCTTAAACTATAGAATGACCGAGATTGAAGCAGCAATTGGAAGACAACAACTAAAGAAAAATTTGAAGATTGCAGAAAAAAGAAAAGAAATCTATATAAATCTTGTTGAATTTTTTAAGAAAGAACTCACTGCATTTAGGATTCTGGAAGCAGATGAAAACTCAGAACCAGATCCATGGTTTTTGTTTGTTAATGTTCGAAAAGACAGACTTAATACAAATAATCAACTCCTTGCACAGGTATTACAGGCAGAAGGAATTCCTGTTGCTCAAAAGTATGTTGTGCCAATATATCAGCAAAAATGGTTCACTGAAAAAAATACATTTGGAAAATCAAAACTCCCCTGGTCTCTTTCAGACGCAAGAGATATTGAATATGAACATTGTTGCCCGATTGCAGAAAAGGCACTTGATGATCATATGACCCTCAGTATTCATGAATATTATGAAACACAGGAAATTTATGATATTGTAGAAGCATTCAAAAAGGTCGAAAAGTTCTTCTTAAAATAAGGAGGAAATATGTCTGATATTAGAATTGGCATTATTGGGTTTGATACATCTCATGTACCTGCTTATACAAAGGTTATAAACGATCCTTCTGACCAGTTTTATGTTCCAGGAGGAAAGGTTGTTGCAGGTGTTCCAACATTTAGTAAAGACTTTGACCTGAGTTATAACCGTGTTGAAGGATTCAAAAAAGAACTTATTGAAAAATATAATGTAAAGATTTATAACACCATTGAAGATATGCTTGATGTTGTTGATGCAGTACTTCTTGAAAGTGTTGACGGAAGACGCCATCTTAAAGAGGTAGAGCCAGTTCTTAAAGCAGGAAAACCTGTTTTTATTGATAAACCATTCACAGCAAACTATGGTGATGCTAAAAAAATAGCAGAACTTTCAGAAAAATACAATTGTCCTGTATTTTCATGTTCTTCCCTGAGATTTGATACAAACATCTGTGAGGTAAGAAATGACAATGAAAAGGGTAAGGTTTTTGGTTGCGACTGTTTTTCTCCAGAATCAAGGGTATCTGTGATGCCTGGATTTTTCTGGTATGGAATCCATGGGATTGAGATACTTTTTTCAATGATGGGTACTGGTTGTGATTCTGTTGAGGTTGCATCAACAGAAATAAGCGATGTTGCCACAGGTATATGGAAGGATGGAAGGATTGGAACCTACAGGGGAATAAAAACAGGTTTTGCAACATATGGAACAACTGTATTTGGAGAAAAAAAGGTAAGACATGCCACATATAATCCTGATGTTCCTATGTATTCAATGCTTATAAAAGAGATAATGAAATTCTTTCAGACAAAAAAACAACCATTTCCATTAGATGAAACCCTCGAGATAATAGCATTTATGGAGGCATCATTCTTAAGCGAACAGGAAAAACGCCCTGTATTTCTTAAGGAAATAATGAAATAGCCCTGTTTACTCTGCGGGTATCAGCATTGTGTCCTTACTGAATCCAATAATTCTGGGTATATTCAGCATTATTGGAGAAGGGGTATAAAGTTTATGATGTGAAAGTGCCCATATCTTTCCGTCCTGGCCTTCAGGAACATCTGCAACAATAACCTTTGTCCCTTGATATGCAATTTCTTTTCCGTCGCTGTCATAGATTTTTACTGGCACCACACTTTCACAAAACATCGCTATCTTTTTTGTTCCGCTGGGAACATAAAAATAAACCTTTTTTTGCCAGTCAGATATAACAAAACTGTCTACAGCAACAAAAGGAAGCCAGTCAGGAAACTGAATTGAAAAAGTAATCTTCTGGTCTGAAACATTCATTGAATAAAGTCCACTGGTTTTTGTGGTAATTAAGATATCGTGGGTTCCTCCATCAGGAACAACAAATCTATCAACCAGAATCTTTCCTTTTGGATCAGTAATCAATACCCTGTCCCCAGGATGGTTTTCTCTTTTACCAATTGTAATTTTTAGTGTTATCTGCTCAACTTTTTCAGGAATAAAAAATTTGAAGTTATGTGTTCCCCGGAAAGAATGAGTTGAGATAAATTTTTGTTCTGAAGATGGAACAATTGTTTGCTTAAAAGGAACAAGATTAGATGTGTTAAATAATCTATTTTCAAAATCATAGGGTTTATATTTTTCACAACCATCTTTCATCATTTGATTTAGTTCTTCACTACTCACTGGTTTTATATTTTCCCACTTATCTTTATTTTTGAAATCCCACTCCTGCCGTAGTTCTGTATCAGATGCTTCGTATCTATTAACAATTAATTGATGCATCCTGAATACATGGACCATTGTTGAATCATATATCCTCCACATAAAATTGAGCAACTCCCTGGTTGCCTTTTTTCTTTCCTCTGAACCTGGCTTCGCTGATTTATATTCATAGTAAATCCTGATGTACTGTAGGTATCTTTTGTAGTCATCTATTCTTGCTCTTACTGCAGGGTCTTTTGCAAGTTTATCGGCTTCAAGTATATCCCTGAAGGAAAGACCCAGTTCGTGATCGCTTAGCATAAATGAATTTGCCCATCTTTCGAGCATTCTTTTCATTGGTACCTGTGCCTCGCCAAAGGCCTTTGTATAAAACTCTTCGAGGATCTTTTTTTCATCTACGCCTGGATCCCACAATAATCTCGATGAAAGATACCAGGTAATTCCAACAGCACCACTGCTGTAAGTACTTTCAGAATGATAAGCAGCAACATTATTTTTATACCAAAACCTTATCTTTTTTTCAGGAATAGCAAGATAATTGAAAGAGGGCATATCATTTTCCCAGTCAGGTATAGACCAGTAGTCATATACTCCGAAGAATTTTGTTTTTTTACCCCACTGCTGGATTAATTCATCTCCTGAGTATCCTGTTCTTTGAAATCCATATGGAACAACCATAACAAATACATTTGGTTCAATGTCTATTTTTGGAACAGCAGCATGCTCATTGTATGCAAGCAAGCTAACATACTTACCAGGGAATTGTTTTGCCACCTCTTTTGCAACATGGTTTGCAAGCGAAAAAACCCTATCACTGACAGAACCAATCTTCAAACATTCAGCACACTCACAGTGCCCTCCTCCATCAGATGGTTCAACACTAACCGCAAAAGAAGAAGGACCATCAGGATCTGCATCAATCTGACTTTTTAATTTTTTTAATCTATCCTTTGTATAAAGTTCAATAAGTCCAGGATTTGAATAACAGGGCTTTGTTCCTGGAGCAAATGGCTGACGTTTACCATTTATTTCAGCAAGATATTCTGGATGTTCAAGCAAAACTGCCTTGTTTGCAAGATTGAATGATTCCCCTGCATGACCACCTATTGCGATCTCTCCTCCGAGAAAGTTTCTTTTTTTCCAGGTTTCCCATTTTTTTGATAACCTCATTTCTGGGTCAACTGGAAGTTTTCCTCCAAAGCCACCTGTCCCAAAGAAATCTCTTATCTTAAATGCAGGGGACTGTGCAATATTTACATCAACCACGATTTTTTTTAGTTCAGGAATAATTGTCCAGTTTTCACCAGGGAAAAACCATCTATATCCGAGAATCTCAAGGTATTTATAAACACCATACTGAACTGCTATATCAGAATTACCTACTATAAATAATTTTCCAGTTCCTTGAGACCTGATGAGAAATGATTCTTTTCCCTTGTCTTTTATTGTATTTGCGAATACACCAGGAAGCAATGAGGAATTGGTCTTTAAAAGAAAGATCCCTGTTTGAGGCATAGTATTAACAATAGAGAACTCTTTACCTGTACCATTTTTAAGCCAGAGGGCAAGTTCACCTGCAACGTCCTTTATCTTCTGTGATGCATTTTCTTCAATAAAGATATTTGCACCATAAAAAGAGTCCTGCTGTGAAAAACAAATACCTGATAAAACAAAAAACAGTATAAACAGAATAAAAACTTTTTTCATAATTTCCTCCTTTGGTTCTCAAGAACAATCGGGTGTGTATCTTCTATATTCTAATTCAATCAGTACGTGGTACAAATTTTATATGTTAACATAATTTTTTACCCATCAACAAAACTAACAATTCCTCACTGAAAACAATTTAGTGTCCTCTTGACAATAAAATGTGATAGGATAGAATACCTGAAAAAGAGATTAATTGAAAGAATAGAGTAAAACGAGGATAATTTTACAATCTGTAATTTAACTTTTATATTTTGCAACTAATATCCATAAGTTTACTGAATATTTATACCTGTCGTCTACTGCGGATTACTTAACTATAAACTGGATATTCATAAAGGGTTGATTGTGTTCCAGGATCTAAAACCAGGTAAACATCTTGTAATGGATAATTTTTCCATTGCTGATACATTTCGCCTGCGAAGGACAATCCATCGTCCAGTGAAAAACCCATTCCAACCTATTTCTATTCCTGAAAACTCCTGGGAAACAGCAATTACTGCAGGGAAAATAATTGTTGATGAAGAAAAAAAACTATGGCGTATGTGGTATATTGGATATGACCATAATGCCAAAAAAATCAGAAAGTCCCTCGGAAAAAGTATGTATGGAAATTTAGGAGAACCGCAAACATTTTTCCTCTGTTATGCTGAGAGTAAAGATGGGATTAACTGGAATAAACCAGAATTAGATGTTTATCCAGGAACAAACATATGTTTTAAGGGATACAGCGATGTTATCAACAGCACAATTCTCTATCGACCTAATGCACAGGAAGACAAAAGGTATATTTTGGTAAATCGTGATTGGTACAGCGACCAGGTTGGAGGTATTTACATTGCATATAGCAGTGATGGCATTCATTGGAAATATACTGATACAAAACCAGTAATTCACGGAGAAAGCGATTGTAACAACGCCTGTGTTTATAATCCAGAAAAAAATGTGTATATGCTTTATATGCGTGGATGGCATACCGCGGCAGTCGGCTGGAAAAATGGAAAAGTAAATCAGAGAAGAAGGATTACCTATTCAGAAAGCATAAATCTTAAACAATGGAGTGAACCTCAGGTGATAATGAGCCCTGATGAACTTGATACCAATGATTTTTATGGCATCAGTGTTTTCAGGTATGCAAATGCTTATTTAGGAATGCTGTGGGTTTTTGATGATGATATGTTTGAAACAATTGATGTTGAATTATGTTGGAGTAGAGATGGGATTAAATGGGAAAGACATCCTGAAAGACCAAAATTTATTGAAACAGAAGAAAAAGGAAATATCGGTGGATATATGGTTTATCCTGCACAGGAACCAATAATATATGAAGATAACATTTATATCTATGTTAATGCGCATTCAATGTTTCCTCATAATTTTCAGCAAGAAATATGGACAAATCATATCTATAGAACAAGATTAAGAATGGATGGATTTGTTTCTCTTGATGCAGGATCCCAGATGGGGAATCTCATTACAAGACCTTTTGTTCTTCAAAACAACAGGATTACAATAAATGCCGCCACACAGGGAGGAAAACTTACCGTTGAGGTTGCTGAGCCGTGTTGGTATGATCCAAAGGGAAAGGTTATTGATGGATTTTCCGCTGATGATTTTGATGTTTTTACAGAAGACAGTACCTGCCATATACTATCCTGGCGGGGTAATAGCGATCTCTCAAAGATTAAGGGTAAAAGGATAATGCTAAGAATGGCAATGATTCACAGTCAAATTTATAGTTTTACAATATAAAATGGCATCCATAACAATAGAAAACAAGCATTATATTGTTGAGATTACAGACACAGGAAAAATCCTGCAGGTTATTGATAAACAATCAGGTTATCATCTTATATCTGACAATCGCCTATCTGAAAACTTTAGAATACTTTTGCCGATGCCTGACTATGAATGCAATTATGTTTATGGAAAACATCAAAAAAATCCAATTGTAAAATCAACAAAAGATAGTATTCAGTTTTTCTGGGAATCCCCACTTGTAAATGAAAAAGATAGGTTTGATATTGATTTTTCCTTAAATATTTCTTTGAATGATAAACAAATAGTTTTTAGTTGCGCCTGTAATAATAATACGCATCTTCAAGTTTCAGAGGTCTGGTTTGCTTTTCTCGGTGGAATGAATGGCTCTGGTAAAACACAGAAAATAAAAAAGGAAACAGAGATTCTTATCCCAACTGTAAATTCCTTCTGGACAAAGAAAATCTTCAGGGATTTTGGCAATACGCGAGGTCAAACCCTTGGTTGTTTATCTCCTGAACATACATTTACATATCCAGGGTCTTTGAGTATGCCCTGGATAAGTTTGTTTAATAAAAAAATCAATAAATCAGTTTATTTTGCTGCGCTTGAAGAAACTCCGAGGGTAAAGATTATTAGATTATCTCTTGAACCTGGATCTGGAGAAATGAGGCCCTATGGAAACTGGCCAGATTCTGATGAGGTTGGAAACCTACCTTATGGAATTGTCATGAACTGGGTACATGTGCCATATACAAAAAAAGGTGAAAGATTTATATCTTCAGATATTGTATTGAATGTTCATAATGGATTATGGCAGGAATCAGGAAGAATCTATAGAAAATGGTTTGACAAACATTTTAAGGTAATAAAACCAGGTTCAACATGGATACGACGGGAAACCTCTTTTTATCATCAGATGTTTATGCTGCCCGAGGATAACATTAACTATACATTTAAGGATATCCCGGAACTCGCCAGGACATGCGCAAGGTATGACGTAAAACATTTTATGATTGCTGGATGGCAGATTGGAGGACATGACAGGGGATACCCTTATTATCAACCAGACCCGAGATTGGGTACATATAAAGACCTCGAAAAAGGAATAAAACAATGTCATAAACTTGGTGTTAAGGTAAGTTTTTTTGTTAACTGTCAACCAATTGATATGAGCACAAAATTATATAAAGACAAACTGCACAGATACGTAATTCTGGACCCTCATGGTGTACCTTATTTTATCTGTAATTATTGGGGAATGGGAACCCTCAGCGCAAGGACAAGGTTTATGACAGGAACACCTTTTGTTGAAATGAATCCAGCACATCCTGAAGTCAGAAAACTTCTTATAGGATATTTTAAGAAACTCATTGAGATAGGCGCAGACGGACTCCACATAGATAAATTTTTTAATACACCAATGGATTTTAATCCCTTAATTTCCTGGACAAGCCCTGACAGGGCACACCATGAAGGGATATTAAAATTTATTGAGAAACTTTTTTCTGTCTGCAAATCCATTAATCCTGATTTTTGCATTTCATACGAGGGAGGATGGGACCGTCTTATGCCTTATAGTGAGGTTTCATGGTGGGGAACAGGACAAGATGCAATGAAATCAGTTTTCCCAGATAGAACACTTTCAAATGGTGTTGAACAACCATATGATTTCAATAAGGTCAATAATGCAGTGGTGGGTGGATGTCATATTTTGATAGGACCTGCTAACTACAACAGGAACCTTGATTATCTCCCAATGAGAAGATTAATGGAATACATCAAGGAGATAAACAGAATAAGAAAAGAACTTTTTGATATTATTTCAATGGGAAGGATTATTGATAGTTCTGAAGAAATATTCAGGTCAGGTATCCTAAAAATTTCAGGTGAATTCAGTAAAAAACAAGAATGTAAATGGAACCTATTTGAATCAATGAAAACAAAGAAAAAGGCAATAATCCTTGGAAACCTTCTTCCAGA
>MWDQ01000123.1 GCA_002070645.1 candidate division TA06 bacterium ADurb.Bin131 | reverse complement strand
AACGCATTTACTTTGATTGAATTACTTGTTGTTATCGCCATTATTAGCATTCTCGCTGGAATGTTACTTCCCACTCTTTCAAAGGCAAGGGCAAAAGCGCATCAGGCAGTTTGCCTGAATAATCTGAAAGAACTCGGAATGTGTTTTTTTCTTTATGCAGATGACTGGGATGGGTTTTTCCCGAAAGATGCAACAATGTCAAATGTCTGGTTTACACAGATTGCCCTTTATATTCCACAAACAAGAACAGGATTTACTGCCTATAGCAGTATGTATGACCCAACAGAGGATATGTGGATATCAGGGATTCTTCGCTGTCCTGCAGAACCAAAAAGTTCAGCATTCTGGAATGTTGACTGGAGTGGAATGGAACCAGCAGTAAATAAGGTTGCAACCTGGTATGGAATAAATGGATATCTATGCGGCACAAGTTCTGACCCTGATTTGAGATACTGGCCTAAACTATCGCGGATTATAAAACCAGGACAGACATTTCTTGTCTGTGATATGAAACCAGGTCCAGAACTCGATAATTCTGACTACTACGCGAGGATAAACTTTAATCATCCTGAAATGGGCATCGCATACAGACATTCTGCATCCGCTGATTTTGTCTTTTGTGATGGACATGTTGAATCAAGAACAAAACAACAGGTACCTGTATGGCACCCTGGTACTAATGATCCTTTCTGGTTCAGTGGCCAAATACAATAACTGCGCACTCCATTTTCATATTTTATGAAAAGGAATGAAAACAATGGTAATTCTTTTACACAAGAGATTCTTAGAAGATGTGGGTAAGGGATAGACAAAAGAGGAAGAGGAGAAAAGCACGAAAATAAAAAATGGGAGAAAACATCCTTCTCCCATTTTTTTGCAACAAATCATACTTCCAGATGCAATAAACTATAAATTAATTCGGTTTTCCCATTGCATAGTGCGCACGAATCTCAGAATCAGTTAGTGCCCGCTTATAAACAGCAATCTCATCAATATAACCAGTTAGATAATCAGATCCTGTCTGAGGATCCCTTCCTACATTTATCTCAAGATTATAATAGTTGTAAGGAAGGCGGGTTATACTACTAGATGTTGTTGATCTTGCAACCTGAACACCATTTTGATAAAGTGTAAATACCCTTGTATTACCATCCCAGGTAAATGCTATGTACTCCCATTCTCCTGGCCTTAATGCCTTGCCACTGAGGGTTGCTGCTGATGACCCGGTAATTGTGGCTTGAGCCACACCTCCTTTTTCAGCCCATAATGCCCAGGTATACGCATAACTTGCATTATAGAATTGATTGACAAGTATGGTTTGGGTTCCACCAGTAAGATTATTGATTTTTACCCATGCCTCTATTGTAAGGGCAAAAACATCTTCTCCACCGCCTGCCCTTATATAGTCATTACCATCAAAATAAAGTGAGTACTTCCCTGGCCAGCGACCACCATCCTTTACCCACGAAGGACATGCCCCATAGTTGGATGGAACAGGATTTGGATTGGCAGGAGTTGGAAATGGAGTATTGTCAAATAATGCATCATACGCCTCTCTGTTATATTCCTCATCCCTCGCATCACCTATCGCACGATTCTTAATCTTATTACCTTGTCCATCCTCAAATGTCCAATAGAGTATCAATGTTTCATCCGCAGGAAGATTTGTCCTGTACGCCTGCCACCTCGAGTATTTTGCCTGCTTCCGCGCACGAGACAATGCAGGCAATAACATCGCTGCGAGTATCGCAATGATTGCGATTACCACAAGAAGTTCAATCAAAGTAAATCCTTTTTTATTCATTTTTTCCACCTCCTTTACCAGTATATGTTGTCATAATAGTAGTGAAAATAATACTTCAATTGGTCTCTTGTCTTCCATTCAAGGTGCCCATCCATATACACAACATTTTCACCATCAAACTCAAGATGATTGTTTCTTACACCACCGGACAAACCATATCCATACCAGTATCCTGACTTACTATAACAATCACAGACACATATTTGCTCTGATGCTGGAAGAATATACTGCACTGAACCACTTGTAGGGTCTTTAATAATCTTCCCACAGAACTTCATATTCGGACAGGGTGCCTTTGTAACACTTGTTTGTGTTGAATTATAATACATACACCAACCATAGAAGTACGCGGATGCTGTTGGTGGGCTCCAGTTAGAAGTTCCAAACAATATCCAGTATGAACAATACTGCCTTCCTGGCGCACCGTAGGACCGAACCCCTGGCCTATAATTCCATGCACTACCCTTATATGCTTTCCAGTCAGTTGATGGACACCTGAACAAACCTGGGTTTTTAGAAAAATAATTATCAATCCAGTTTCCATAATGACTGATCGTCTGTGGGCCTCCCCAGTGCAGATATGGAATCCCCCAGCCATCATTATCATCAGCATACATTGCAAGACCAAGATAAATCTGCTTAAGATTATTTTGACATACTGCCCTTCTCGCCATATCCCTTGCGCGAAGTAATGGCTCAAATAAAATAGAGGCGAGTATTGCAATGATTGCGATTACCACAAGAAGTTCAATTAAAGTAAATCCTTTTTTATTCATTTATAATCACCCCCCTATGAAAAATTAAGCGCCTGAAAATTCTCAACAATACATTTCTTGATATTGGGAAAAAAGATAAACAGGCAAATATAAGGATAGAAAAGAAAGATTGCAGAAAAAAAACAGCATCATAAAGCAACGGGGAAACATCCTCTACCAACATATAACCATCTCTTCTAATACACACCAAGATAAATATAGATACCCCCTGGTTATTACACTCTCTACGTTATAATAATATGCACACTGGAAATTGTCAAGTGGGTT
>MWDQ01000122.1 GCA_002070645.1 candidate division TA06 bacterium ADurb.Bin131 | reverse complement strand
CGTAGTTTTGTCTGTACCGTAGCATCCTAAGTATAGAATCTTATCCTTTTGTCTTTGCCTTTTCCTTTTTTGCTGTTCTTACCCCTCCCTTAGAAGGAAAGAGAACAGAATTTAATACGAATTGCGAAGGTACAGCAACAAAACAAGCAGAAAAGCATAAGCGCTCGGGATTAACAAAAACAGTTGATTGTCCGAAGCCAGCAGAATGTGAAACGCATATATTGCTGGCAAGTTTCAACTGTTCCCGATTTCTGCGTAGTTTTGTCTGTACCGTAGCATCCTGAGTATTCAATTCTGTTCTCTTTCCTTTACCCCCATCTCTACTACCATCGCCACTCCTTCGCCACCTCCCACACAAAGCGTGCACAATCCATATCTGAAATTTCTTCTTTTCATCTCGTGAAGCAATGTTACGAGTATTCTTGCCCCACTTGCTCCTATTGGATGACCAAGGGCAATCGCACCACCATTAACATTAACCCTGTTCATATCCCATTGCATTTCATGGCTTACCGCAAGAACCTGTGCTGCAAATGCCTCGTTTATTTCAATGATATCAATATCCTTAAGGGATAGACCTGTTTTATCAAGTACCTTTTTTGTCGCTGGCACAGGTCCAAGTCCCATTAAAGCCGGGTCAACCCCTGATTCAGCAAAGCATATAATCTCTGCCATTGGTCTTATTGACATTTTTTCAATAATATCTTCAGAAACAACCACCACAGCAGCAGCGCCATCATTAATACCAGAAGCATTTCCAGCTGTAATAGTGCCGTTTTCCTTAAAAGATGGCTTTAGTTTTGCAAGTTTCTCGATGGTTGTGTCGGGCCGTGGGAATTCATCAATTTCAAAAGAAATCTGCTTATCCCTGTCATCTATAAAAACAGGTGTAATCTCATCCTTGAATTTTCCCTGTTTCATTGCATCCTGACATTTTTTCTGTGACTCAAAAGCAAAAGCATCCTGCGCCTGTCTTGATATTGAATATTTTTCTGCTAAATTTTCTCCTGCTATTCCCATGTGATAATCATTATAAATATCCCACAGGCCATCGTGTATTAATGCATCAACAAGTTTCCCATGTCCAAGTTTATATCCTGTGCGAGCTTTTTCAACAAGATAAGGCACCCTGCTCATATTTTCCATTCCTCCAGCCACAATAATATCAGCATCACCTGTTTTTATTGACTGAACCGCAAGTGCAACTGCTTTTAATCCTGAACCACAAACCTTGTTAATTGTTAATGCCGAAACATCAACAGGTATACCTGCCTTTATTGCTGATTGACGTGCTGGATTCTGGCCGAGCCCTGCCTGTAAAACATTTCCCATAATCACCTGGTCTACTTTTTCTGGTAAGATACCTGCTTTTTTTATTGCTGCGGATATTACGATAGAACCAAGATTAACCGCAGAAATATTGCTCAAACTTTTGCAGAAACTTCCTATCGCTGTTCTCACGGCACTCGCAATAAAAATCCTTTTCATTTTGTATCCTTTATACCCATTGGAACTTCTTCAAATATACGACTATCCATTGTTTTAAGATTTTTTGAAATTTCTGGAACAAAATCCATCACTGAAAAAATCTCTTTTTCAAGATTTATTCCTGGTGCAATTTCTATAAGAACAAGTCCTGTTTTTTCAAGAGAAAACACTGCTCTTTCTGTGACATACAGCACTTTTTGACCTTTTTCTCTGGCATAATCTGCACTAAATGTAATATGTTCTACTTCTTTCAAAAATTTTCTGTGTTTACCTTCTTGAAGAATCTTCAGTTTTCCATCCTTAACCTCTGTCTTTAATTCTCCAGCAGTAAAACTTCCACAAAAAATCAGTTTCTTTGCATTCTGAGTAATGTCAATAAATCCCCCTGCACCGGCAATTCTTGAAGAGAACTTACTTACATTAACGTTGCCCTTTCTATCAAGCTGGGCAAGCCCGAGAAAAGCAATATCAAGCCCTCCACCATTATAGAAATCAAACATATACGGCTGGTCAATTATTGCCTCTGGATTATAAGCAGCCCCAAAACTCAATCCACCTGCAGATATTCCACCGACAGCACCTGCCTCAACAGTAAAGGTCATTCTATCTAATATCTGTTCTTCTGCTGCAACAAGCGCAATGCCTTCTGGCATTCCAATTCCAAGATTTACGATAGAGTCAGATTTTATTTCCAGTGCAGCCCTTCTGCATACAACTTTTCTTTCATCAAGCCGCATCTTACCAAAGAGTGTTTCCAGTGGAATTCGTTTCTCTCCAGAATACGAAGGGTTATACTCTTCTGCAAATGTTTGCATATGGTGCTGTTTATCTGCAACCACAACCACATCAACAAAAATTCCAGGAATTTTCACAAGCCATGGATTTAGAATTTCATCAGTAATTCTCTCTACCTGTGCAATGACGATACCGCCTGAATTCTTTGCAGCCATTGCCATTGGCAACATCTCCAAACTTCCTGCCTCCTTTTCCATTGTGATATTACCCTTTGCATCTGCTGTAGTTCCCCTTATGAATGCTACATCTATTGGGAATGCCTTATAAAAAAGCCACTGTCTTCCATTAAGTTCAATAAGTTGAACAAGATCCTGCGTTGTTCTGCTGTTTAATTTTCCACCACCAAATCTCGGATCAACAAAGGTATAAAGACCAACATGTGTGATTGTTCCTGGTTTTCCTGCAGCAATGTCCCGATATAAGTGTGAAATAACACCCTGTGGAAAATTATATGCCTCAACCTTATTTTCAATAACAAGTTTTCCCATCTTAGGAACAAGGTTCCAGTGTCCGCCAATAATCCTGCTGACCAGACCCTGGTGGGCAAAATGATTTATACCCCGGTCTTTACCATCTCCCTGACCTGCTGCGTAAACAACAGTTAAATCCCGGGGATACCCAGTTTCAAGGAATCTTTTTTCCAGAAAAAAGGAGAGGTATTCTGGATGGCAATTCCCAACAAAGCCACCAGTGGAAATTGTGGCTTTGTCTTTTACAAGTTTTACTGCCTCATCAACAGTTTTTAGTTTTTTTAACATAGATTTCTGCCATTAACTAAGATTAATTTTATCACAAAAACAGAAGAACATTATCTTTTTCAAAACAGTATGACTATTTTCTGATTTTTTTCAGGTATATATATATTGCAGAAATGTCAGAAGGAGAAATGCCATCAATCATTTTTGCCTGTCTGATTGTAAATGGCCTATACTTGATAAGTTTTTCTTTTGCTTCTGTTGATATTCCCTGTATTTTTGTAAAATCAAGCGTTTCTGGAATTATAATATCATCCTTTTTTGTTTTTTGTATTAAATCAAGTTCCCTTTTGATATAACCAGAATATTTTATTTCAATCTCAATCTCTTCCTTTACATGCTCCGGGAGATCTTTTATTTCACTGCATAAAGGTAGTATTTCTGTCATTGAAACATCAGGTCTTCGCAGATAATCAGCGAGAGATGTTTTTTCTTCTACCCCAGGAATATAGGTTTCTTCAAGTTTTTTACAAAAAATCTCGGTTAACCTGCGGTTGTTTTCCATTGTTCTGAATGTTTTTTCATCAATCAAACCATACCTAAAGCCATAGTCCATAAGACGAAAATCTGCATTATCCTGCCTTAAGATAAGTCGATATTCTGCGCGAGAAGTAAACATCCTGTATGGTTCAGTTATTTCTCTTGTAGTAATATCATCTATCATTACCCCTATGTATGATTCTGATCTTGTCAGAATAAACGGTTCTTTTCCCTTTATTAAATTTACTGCATTAATTCCAGCAACAATTCCTTGGCCTGCGGCTTCTTCATATCCACTTGTTCCATTAATCTGGCCTGCAAGAAATAATCCTTGAATCTTCTTTGTCTCAAGTGTTGGTTTTAGTTGATATGGAGGAACAAAATCATACTCAATCGCATAGCCATAACGGGTGACCATTACATTTTCAAGTCCTGGTATTGTTTTAAGAGATTTTTCCTGGACATCAACAGGAATACTTGTAGCAAAACCATTTACATAAATCTCTTCTGCATCATAGGTTTCTGGCTCAAGAAATATATGGTGGGTGTCTCTTTCTGGAAATTTTACAACCTTAACCTCAATTGAAGGACAGTACCTTGGACCTGTTGAACGAATCTGCCCAGTATAAAGAGGCGCTCTATCAAGGTTATCTCTGATGATTTTAATTGTTTCTGATGTTGTCATTGTAAGGTAGCAGCATATCTGCGGTCTGTCAATAATCTGTGTTCTATATGAAAAAGGGAAGGAAACAGTATCTCCTTGTTGTGGTCTGGTTTTGCTAAAATCCACAGAAGATTTACTTATTCTTGGTGGAGTTCCTGTTTTAAGGCGGCCAAGTTCAAAATTAAGTTCTTTAAGAGATTTTGATATACCTCTTGAAGGAAATTCACCCATTCTTCCTGCTGGAAAAGAAACATTTCCAATGTGGATAATCCCATTCATAAATGTTCCAGGGCATAAAATAACTGCCTTACAATAAATCTTTTCTCCTGATTCGAGGATAACCCCATTAATTGTTTCCCCCTTGATAATAAAACAATGCACCATTCCTTTTAACAGGGTAAGGTTTTCTGTAGAAAAAAGAATTTTTTTCATATAGGTACTGTAATGAATTTTATCTATCTGTGCCCTCGGGCTCCATACAGCGCGGCCCTTTCCTGTATTAAGCATCCTGAATTGAATTTTGGTTTTATCTGTGGTAAGAGCCATCTGGCCACCAAGCGCATCAATTTCCCTTACAATCTGCCCTTTTCCAATGCCTCCGATTGCTGGGTTGCAACTTGGTTTTGCAATTGTTTCAAGATTGCCTGTAATAAGGAGGGTTTTCATATGCATTCTTGCAGATGCAAGAGATGCCTCAATTCCTGCATGTCCTGCACCAATAACAATTATGTCGTATTCCATTCAAATATACCGTGCAATAACAAGACCAGAAGGAATTTTTGGATAAAAAAACGTGGTTTTTGGGGGCAGTATTTCTGACTTTAATGAAACATTTTTAATTTTCATAATATCTGGCTCTCGCATAAAAAAACCAATACTGCACTCGCCATCTTCTATTTTTTTTACAATGGTTTCAGGATGTATATCATAGTAAAGTTTTTCATCCCCTGGGATTCCAAAGATTTTCTGAAGGACAAAATAATGTAAAATCACAGAATCGAGTGTTTTCCAGTCATCAGAATATCCCTCTGGTAGAAAACTTTTGATATTCTCAATATTCTTAATCTTCCAGGTCTGAAAATTGCCATTGAAAAATACGCCAAAAATGCAGGTGTTTTTTTCTTCAATCCGATGCAAGACATCCTGTAGATTTTGATGTTTTTCAATATCAAAAAATTGTTTTACCTCGTTTATTCTTTCAAGGGGACTTATGTTTTTCATAATTGCTCTGTGCGTTGGAAGAACCACAAGAGAATCAGAAAAAAGATTTGTCAGATAGCACATAATATAGCCAGGCGCTGTTTGTGGATTTTGCCTGTAATATTCATAAGATGCCTGAAATCTATGATGACCATCAGCAATAAAAAATGTGGTATTTTCTAATTTTCTCATAAACTCAGAAAAAACTTCTGGATTGCAGTCAGAAAATTCAATGGTATAATCCTCAAAATCCGCGATGGTAGGAAATAAGAGATTTTCTGAAATCTTCTCGAGTATGCTCTCTTTATCCTCATAGAGAAGAAAAATTGGCTCAAGATTTGCTTTTGTTATATCAAGAAGTTTTATTCTATCATCCCGGTATTTGTTAAAAATAACCTCATGCTTGATAATCCTGTTTGATTGAGAAAGATCAATTAAACAAATAAATCCTGTTCTTTTTACAGTCCTACCCTTATAATGAAAAGTTTGTCTCAATACATAGTATTTATTCTCTAAGTCCTGAACCAGAATTTTTTCATCACACCATTTTTTAAGTTTATCAGCAATATTTTTATGATAATCTACTTCAAATGATTCAGGCAGTGTAAGATGGACAATATTATGCTGTGAGCGTTCAATAAGAACCTTTCTATAATCAGAACCAATAACATCATATGGTGGTGCTATAAGATTTTCAATTCTTCCAGCGGTCTCTGAATATCTGAAACCTTTGAATGGGGAAATAATAGCCATTTACCTCCTTTATTAAAGTCCTGTGGGTATATCAACAAACTCTGCCTCAACATCCAAATCTTTTGATATTAGTTTTGCCAATTGTTTTACTCCCAATGTTTCAGTGGCGTGGTGTCCTCCAAAAATAACATTAATACCTGAATCTTTTGCATTATGGAATATCTCAATCGCATCACCTGTGATATAAAGGTCAACCCCTGCCTTTACTGCTTCATTGAAACCAGCATACCCTCCACCACCGCTTATCACTGCAACTGTTTGAATAAGTTTTTTTCCAAAAGGAAGAACCCTGCATTTAATACCAAGGCCTTTGTTAATTTTATCTACTATGGAATCGAGATTTTCTGCTTTTTTATAGTGCCCGCAATAACTGATTGCCTGGCCATCATAGATGAAAAAATCTCTGAAAATCTTTGCACCAATCATTCTTAAAAGCATTGCATTATTTCCAATCTCAGGATGTTTATCAAGTGGAAGATGTGCAGCATAAAGGGAAATTCCATTTTTATAAAGTATCTCCATCCTTTTTTTATTTAATCCAGTAAAGCAGGGATTTGTGTCTGCCCAGTAATTACCATGATGAACCACAACAATATCTGCTCTTCTTTTTGCTGCTTCTTCAAAAACAGTTGCTCCTGCATCAACGCTGCACATAACCTTTTTAACAACCTGTTTTCCCTCAAATTGAAGCCCATTCCAAGAACCATCTCTGATTCCTGATATATCAAGATAAC
>MWDQ01000121.1 GCA_002070645.1 candidate division TA06 bacterium ADurb.Bin131 | reverse complement strand
ATAGTAGAAATCAAAATGATAACTCGTAAGAGGTGGACGGGTAAATTCCGTAAAAGGAAAATCATTGAACGATGCAATAGAAATATCACGAGGACAGTTTAACCTGTATTCTTTCATTGCTCTTAAAACACCCATTGCCATAAAATCATCGCCCGCAATTATGGCAGTTGGTTTTGTTTTCTGTTGCAGAACCTGCTTTGTAAGTTGATAACCATCATCAGTACTATAATAGCCATTCTTTATCAGTTCGGGTATATTTTTTACTCCTAATTCTTCCAATGCTTCTGAGTACCCATCGAGCACCTGTTTTGATACCCCAAATCCTTCAGGCCCATTAAAAAGCGCAATTTTTTTATGCTTCAATTCACATAGATAATGAGTAATTTCATAACTGGCCTTTTTGCAATCGAGCACCACGAGATTTTCGCCATCCTGTATATTACAGAATACTACATTCTGCATTTTATTCTTTATAATCTGCAGATGCTTCTGTGGAATCTCCTGAACAGTTATGATAATGCCTTCCATAACATCAGGGTTGAGATACTCTAAATAATCACCGTCTCTAATCTGTTTTTTATCTATAAATATTACCTCAGGGCTATAACGCGTATTCCGCAGTACATCAGCAATTCCGCGCAGTATTTCCATTGTTGCTGGATGATAGGGCGTTTCACTTGCCCATATCGTTACCCCTATCTTCTTCGTTTTTTTTGCATCATCCAGAGGATTAAGAACCAAGGTTCCTTTGCCCCAGGCCCTTTCAATTATTTGTTCTTTTTCAAGATCATCAAGTGCACGTCTTATTGTTATTCTTGAAACCTGCAGAAGTTGACACAATTTTCTTTCTGAAGGCAGAGTGTCCCCTTTTTTTAATGCTCCAATGGCAATGGCTTCCTTGATGTTTTCTTTGACCTGATAGTGACGTGGAAGATGACTGTTCTTGTCAATCTTTGAATTTTGAAACAAACTTAATGATACCATTTGTTTTCTCCATTGGTAATGTGGTTATTGCCAGCATACCACTGATATAATAACAGCCATAAAAATTTTGTCAAGTATTTGTACATGATAAATATTTATAGTTGTGATTTCAATTAAAAATGATAAAATAAAGGAAAAATTCTTTTCTTTATTAATCCATAGGAGGATTTCATGTTAGATAAATTTTTTTCTCCACACTCAATCGCGGTTGTTGGCGCATCAAGAGAAGCAGGCAAGCTTGGCTTCCAAATTCTTCATAGCATCCTTTCAGGGGGCTATACAGGAAAGGTTTATCCTGTTAATCCAAAAGCAACAGAAATTGCAGGGCTTAAGTGTTATCCAGATGTATCGAGTATTCCTGATGTACCAGATCTTGCAGTTGTTGTTGTGCCAGCGAAACTTGTTGGTTCTGTTATTGAAGAATGTGGGAAAAAACAAACAAAAGCAGCAGTTGTTATCAGTGCTGGATTTAAGGAAAGTGGTCCTGATGGAGAAAAAAGGGAAAAAGATCTTGTTAACATTTCAAAAAAATATGGCTGCAGGATAATTGGGCCAAACTGTTTAGGAATCATTGATACGTATTTTAACTTAAATGTATCCTTTGCACCTTTAATGCCAGATAAAGGAAGTATTGCTTTTATATCTCAGTCAGGCGCTCTTATCAGCGCTGTTCTTGATTGGGCAAGAAAGGAAAAAATTGGATTTTCAAGAATCATCAGTATGGGAAATATGGCAGATGTTTCTGAAACAGAACTAATTGAAGATTGCGCTGCTGATGAAAAAACAAAGGTTATTCTTTTTTATGTTGAGGGTGTAAAGGATGGTAAAGAATTTGTCAGCAGGGTTTCAAAGATTACCCCCAAAAAACCGGTTATTGCAATAAAGGCAGGGCTTACTAGTTCTGGTTCAAGGGCAGCATCTTCTCATACAGGAAGTTTAGCAGGAATGGCAGAGGCGTACTCAGCAGCATTTGAAAAAACAGGGGTACTTCAGGTTTCAAATATGGAGGAGCTCTTTGATTTATCACTTGTCTTTGCTTATCAACCAATGATAAAGGAAGACCGTATCGCAATAATAACCAATGCTGGAGGCCCTGCAGTTGTTGCGACCGATGCAGTAGAAAAACAGGGTCTTAAGATTGCACCTTTATCTGATGAGACAATAAATACCTTAAAGAAACATCTTCCCCCTGCAGCAAATATTCATAATCCTGTTGATGTCCTCGGGGATGCTACAGAAGAGGGTTATAAGGTAGCACTTGATAATGTAATAAAAGATGATAGGGTTGATGGAATAGTTGTTATTGTTACACCCCAGAGGGTTACAAGACCCCTTGAAACAGCCCAGGCAGTTGTTGAAAATTCAGCCAAATACAAGAAAACCATTGTAACAAGTTTTATGGGAGGAGTTTCAGTTGAAACAGCAATTGATTTTTTAAGGCAGAGTAGAATACCAAACTATGAATTTCCTGAAAGGGCCGTCAGGGCATTAAAGGGGATGGTTGACTACACAAATGTTCTAAACAGAAAAAAGGATGAACCAGAAAGGTTTAATGTAGATAAAGAGAATGTCTATAAAATATTTGAGGTAGTAAAAAAACAGGGCATAAAGAACCTGACGGATTTTCAGGCAAGAGAAGTATTCGAGGCATATGGAATCAGGGGTCCAAA
>MWDQ01000120.1 GCA_002070645.1 candidate division TA06 bacterium ADurb.Bin131 | reverse complement strand
AGAATGTAAATGGAACCTATTTGAATCAATGAAAACAAAGAAAAAGGCAATAATCCTTGGAAACCTTCTTCCAGAACCAGTTATGGCAAAAGGGATAAAAATCAATCAGACAAACTCAGAAAGATGCCTGATTTATAAAGCATTTGAAGAACCAGTAAAAGCGAAATTTCCCGTTAGTATCACAGTTGAAGGAGAAAGGGTTGTTTTTATTGTGGAGGAATGAATGGAAAAGAAAACATTTGCGCTTATAGACGAAAGATTGGTTGAAGATACACTGTATATGAGAAGGGCGCTTGAAGTGCCAGATTTTAAACAAAAAAAACCCGTAGTTTCTCCAGGTGAGGGTATTGGTTCTGTACTAAGAGATAAAAATGGATTATGGAGAATGTGGTATACAACCTTTATTACAAGAAACCCTGATACAGATCTTGTTGGTTGCGAGACACCTATGGCGCTTGCATATTCAAACAATGGAGTAAACTGGGAAAAGCCCTCCTTAAGGATAGCAAGAGATCCTATATATAAAGAACACCCAAATATTGTTGTGCACGCAAAGATGAAGGATAAAAATGGAAGGTATCTTTCTGGCTGGGGAGGACCAGCAGGGATGTGTATACTGGATAATGATTTAACTCCACACCCCTGTGCGAGAAAGAGATTTACAGGATTGTATGTTGATTTTCCAATAGATGTAATCGGTGGTATATGCATTGCTGATAGTGATGATGGAATTGAATGGACAATCTGGCCAGAAAGTCCTGTAATTATTGGTCCATCAGATACTCAAAATATCCTGATTTACGACGAGAACATAAAAAAATATGTCTGCTACCTTAGACCTGTAATACACTGCGGGATGGATAAACATGCAAACCGTAAGATTGCAAGATGTGAAAGTGATGATTTAATTCACTGGAGTATTTCGAGGGTTATTCTGGATACAGACGAACTTGATGCACCTGGCCTTGAGATTTTTGATGAACCAGGAATGCGCGGAGCACGTGGTAGAAATAAACAATTTCAGGGTATTTCTCCTTTTATAAGAAATAATTGTTATATTGCATTTACATGGTTTTATGACGCGGTCAAAGGCATTTTTACAAATGAGTTAATACATAGCAGCGATGGCATAACCTGGAATAGAGAAGCACTGAGAGAACCTTTCATTGCTGACAATAAACCAGAAGGATTTTGTGGTAAACTTCCTGTGCCATTTGGAACTCCGCCCATTGACGTTGAAGATGAAATGTATTTTTACACAAGTAATACTCCTTATGGTCATCATGATATAGCGGTTGCTGATATCAATGGAAAGGTCAAAAACAGAGAATTACTCCTTGAAAGCAATGCAATCTATCTTCTTACATTAAAAAGAGATAGATGGATATTTTACCAGGCAGGGGAAACAGAAGGAGAATTATTAAGCAGTCCAGTTAATTGGGAAGGAGGTGGAAGTTTTTGTATAAACGCCAGGGTGGAAAAAGATGGGTATATAAAGATTGAGATTGATGATATATTTGGAAGAAAAATAAGTGATGCTCATCTTGATGAAATCCATACAATTGCAGGACCTGTTGATAGTGTTGACATTCCTGTTACTTTTGGGCCAGGTCCAAAAACAGTGGTAAAATTTCCTATAGATGGACAGATTCGTTTCAGGTTTTGGATGAAAAAGGCAAAAATCTATGGATGGAGTTTTGTCCATCCTGTTTTCTCATAATAATATAAGAACAATTAAACAATATAAAGGAGAAAAATATGAATAATAATGTTGATAAAGCCTGGTTTGTTAATGATAGATTCGGGATGTTTATTCACTGGGGTTTGTATTCTCTTCCAGCAAGACACGAATGGGTAAAAAATCGTGAGGAAATTCCTGATGAAAAATACGATATTTATTTCAGGCATTTTGACCCAGATCTTTTTGACCCTGAACTATGGGCAAAAACTGCAAAACAGGCAGGAATGAGATATGCTGTAATAACAACAAAACATCATGAAGGGTTTTGCCTATGGGATTCGCAGTATACTGATTATAAAGCAACAAACACTCCTGCAAAAAGAGATTTGATAAGAGAATTCGTAGATGCTTTCAGGGCCCAGGGCTTAAAGATTGGTTTTTATTATTCCCTTCTTGACTGGCATCATCCTGATTTTACAATAGATAGTTATCATCCATTAAGAAATCATCCTGAAAGAGAAAAACTGAACAAAACACGTGATATGAAAAAATATACTGAGTATCTTCATAATCAGATAAGAGAACTATTAACAAACTATGGAAGGATTGATATTATCTGGTGTGATTTTAGTTATCCAACAGAGTATCCGGGCAGACCTGATGGATTTATTGGAAAAGGAAGACAGGACTGGCAGAGTGAAAAACTTATAAAACTTATCAGATCACTGCAGCCGCATATACTTATAAATAATCGACTTGATATGCCTGATGACTGGGATTTTTTAACACCAGAACAGATTGATGTACCCAATGACATTACTGTTGATGGAAAATCAGTTGTATGGGAAGCATGCCACACATTTTCTGGTTCCTGGGGATATCACAGGGATGAATCATCCTGGAAGAGTTCCTGTATGATTATAAGGATGCTTATTGATATTGTGAGCAAGAACGGGAATCTTCTCTTAAATGTTGGTCCAACCGCAAGGGGAGAATTTGATTTCAGGGTGATGGAACGAATGAAGGATATTGGTGACTGGATGAAAAAACACAGCAGGTCCATCTATGGCTGTAAAAAAGCACCAGATGGATTTGAATCTCCGGAAAATTGCCGGATTACCTTTAATCCTGAAACCAACAGACTTTACATCCATATCTTTGCCTGGCCATTTAGATTCCTGCGTTTCCAGGGATTTGAAGACAGGGTTGAGTATGCTCAACTTCTGAATGATGGCTCTGAGATACCAGTTATAAAGATTAATAACCCTTCAAGATTGAAAATGACAGGCACAGGTATTAAAGAGGATGAAACAAAAAAAATCAATTGCTTTATTCTTCCTGTTCAGAAACCAGATGTATCTGTGCCTGTGATTGAGGTTTTTCTGAAAAAATAGGGTAAAAGAATTAAAACACAGGTGTATTTCAGTAGTTTTTATTTTATTTTACGAATGGAACGAAGTTTCAAATGGTATGATTTTGCAAATCGATGTGCCTCATCCCTGATGTTTTGAAGTAGATGTAATTCTTCTGAATCTTTTGGTAGTATTATTGGCTTTGGATTCAAACAGGAATAAATAATTTCTTCTTCTTTTGCAAGTGCAATGGCTGGAATATTAATATGAAGAGATTCAAGTTCTTTCATAACCTCGTGTAATTGTCCTTTTCCACCATCTATAAGGATTAAATCTGGTTTTTCATTCATTTCAAAATCAGTAAATCTTCTTCGCAAAACCTCCCGTAGCATACTGTAATCATCGATGTTTTTTACTGTTTTTATGCGAAATTTTCTATATCCATCTTTGAATGGCACTCCTCCCTTAAATACAACCCTGCTTCCTGTTGCATAATCTCCTGATATATGCGAGATATCATAGCCCTCTATTGTTGCTGGGATCTTTTTAAGTCCGAGAGTTACGCCGAGTGATGGCAAGATGTTTACTGTCCTATAAAAAAGAAGTTCGTCTTCGTTTCTCCAAGGAAGATGTTTTTCCATTTTTTCGAGCATTTGAATTCTTTCATTCAAAATTTTTGCCTCTTCAAAATCCCATGATTTTATAGCGATATCCCGTTGTTTTTTAAGTTGTCCGCAATAATTTCTGTATCTTCCTGAAAAAAATGCTTTTATCCCATCAATAATCTTTTTATATTCGATTTCTGAAATATTTCCCCTGCAGGGACCGCAACATCTTTTTGTGTGAAAAGCAACGCATGGTCTTGTACTTTTTCCGAAGGCAACTTTCTTTCTACAGGTCCTGACCGGGTAGAATTTTCTTATAAATCTTAAAACATGCTTGAGGGTTTTTACATCAGTAAATGGACCAAAATACTGGTCTTTTGTATTTTTTTGTTCTCTTACAATCAACACAGAAGGGAAATTTTCAGATGTTATTTTTACCCATGGATAGGATTTATCGTCTTTCAGGTCAACATTATATTGAGGTTGATGTTTTTTTATAAGTGAACTTTCAAGAAGCAATGCCTCACCCTCAGAAGCAACAGGTATAACCTCTATATCTGCAATCTCATCGACAAGAGACAACTTTTTATAATCAGAAGGTGTAGAGAAATAGGAACGAACCCTGGAATGAAGGTTTTTTGCCTTTCCTACATAGAGAATTCTTTGTTTCTTGTCCTTAAAAACATATACACCAGGAGAATCAGGAATTGTCTGAATTTTTATTGTCAGTTTGTCCCTGTTCATCTTTTGATTGGGATTGTTCTGACTCTGGATTATTTGAAGAATCAGAACTTTGTTCTTTGCTCATTTCATCAACATAATTTAACCGTAAATCCCTGAGTGTATCTTCGAGCATTGTTTTTTCATCTTCCTCAAGATTTCCTTTTGTTTTTACCTCGAGCGTCTCGAGGATATCAATCAACCTTTTTGCAAACTGAAGATTTTTCTCAGGTTTTCCACTTACTGGATTAGGCACTTTTCCGAGTGCCTGCCAGCATAAGATATACAAAAAATGCAATAGTTCTACAAAATCTGTCTTTTCCATACTATCTCCTTTTGTAGGTATTATTGGATTATCTATACTTGTTGTTCTTCGTTAAACACAGTTGAATAACTACCCTTAGAAATTAAGATGAGCAATGGCTGAAAAATGGTTCACAAGTGAAGAACAAAATGGAACAAGAAACTTGAAACCACCTGCAAAAACAAGTGCGTAGACAATAAATAAACCGTATCTTTCTATTTTATCAAATACAATTGATACCCTTGATGGAAGAAGAACCGAAAGAATTCTCGAACCATCAAGGGGTGGTATGGGAATAAGATTAAAAAAACAAAGTATAAAGTTTATAAAGGCCGCAAGTTCAAAAACCTGAGAAGACACGCCCTTTGTTAGCCCTGATATAAGCGAGAAAATGAAACCAGCAATAAAATTAGCGGTACAACCTGCTGCACCAACCATAATCATTCCCTTTTGATAATCTCTAAACCTCAGAGGATTTATGGGAACCGGTTTTGCGTAGCCAAATGGTACTCCTATTGTTACAGCAAGTAAAAATGGCAGGAGAACACTACCAATGGGATCAAGATGTGCTATTGGATTTAATGTTAATCTTCCCATAAGATGTGCTGTATCATCTCCATTATAGTATGCAGCCAGTCCATGGGAATACTCATGGATTACCACTGAAAAAATTAAGAAGAAAAATAAGATGAAGTTTTCCATTTAAATATCCTTGTTATTCCATAGATTTCAGGAAACCTAAAAACAATAGCAAAAACAATATACAACAAAACAGCAATGACAATACCCCCACAAACAGTTATAAATAACCCAGAATAGGAAAGAATCCTTCTAAGTGCCTCAATAATTATACCCCAACCAATGCATATTGAAAAAACCCTGAAAAAACTTTTTGTTATTCTTGACCCTTCAATCAAACCGAATTTCCTTCTGAAAAGCCAGTAAAGCAGCAAAAAGTTCTCAAGCCCCACAAATGAGGTTGAAAGAGCAATCCCCCCGTGTCCCATAAACCTCATAAGTATTACGTCAAGCAATGCATTTGTTGCAATACTTATTAACCCTACCTTTACTGGTGTTGCAGTATCATGATATGCATAGAAAGCACGAGTAATTATTATTGCTGCTCCATAAAAAACGAGCCCAATACAAAAAAGCATCATTGGGTAAGCAGTGATACCAACAGAATAATCCGTAAAAGCACCTCTCTTAAAAATAAGTTCTACTATCTCTTTTCTAAAGATTGATATTCCCACTGCAGATGGAATAAGAAAGAAAATGGTTTGTTCAAGCCCTTTGTGGATGTTTTCTTTTACTGCCTCAAAGTTATTTTTTGCAACATCACCCGCCATATGCGGAAGCAGTACTGTTGCAAGAGAAATGCTGAAAATCCCGAGAGGTAGTTGATATATCCTTGTGGCATACCAAAGAGCAGAAACAGTTCCTTCTGTTAAACTTCTTGCGAAAGAATAATCAACAAGAAGGTTTATTGGTCCAACAGACATCCCGATAACAACAGGAGCAAAGAGTTTTAACATTTTTATGATTGCAGGATGTTTCCATTGGGTATTCAAAACAATAGGACCATGGACAGATAAAACAAGAGGAACCTGAAATATAAATTGGCTTGCACCTCCAATAAGTACCCCTATCATCAGTCCAAAAATCCTCGAGTTAAGAGATTCTCCAAAAAAACCCGTAAAACAAAATAAACTTACTATCCACCAAAAATCGAAAACTATTGGACTCAGCCCGGGCAGAACAAATCTGTGTCTTACATTTAAGACACCCATTGCCCATGCTGCAAGAGAAACAAAGATAAGATATGGAAATGTAAACCTTAAAAAAGAAACAATCTCAACAATCTTCAAAGGAAGAGTAAAAAAATGTAGCAGCACTGTACTTAGAATAAGGACAAGTATATACAGAGATGTTGTAGCAATAAGAAAAAATGTGAAAACAGCCCCTGATATTTTAAGAATCTCCTGCCTGTCTTCACCTTTTGCGATTAGTTCTGATAGGACTGGTACAAATGCTGTGCTTAATGCTCCTTCTGCAAGAAGTCCACGAAAAAAATTTGGAATCATAAAAGCAATCAGAAATGCATCGTAGATTCCGGTTGTTCCAAAAAACTTTGCAGTTATAATCTCTCTGACAAAACCAAATATTCTACAAAGTATTGTTGCAAAAGATAAAAGGAAAAAAGAATTCCTTATTGTTTGAAAACTCATTGTTTAGGCCGAAGCAGCGGAAAAAGAATAACATCCCTGATGGAGGAGCATCCTGTAAGAATCATAACAAGACGATCAATCCCTATCCCGAGACCTCCAGCAGGTGGCATACCATATTCAAGTGCTTCTATATAATCATCATCTATAACCTTTGGCCTTTCGCTTGGTCTTTGCAGTTCTTCTTCAAATCTGATTTTTTGTTCAACTGGATCATTAAGTTCTGAATAAGCATTTGCAATCTCGAATCCACCTATGAAAAGTTCAAATCTTTCGACCATTGATGTATCATCTGGCCATGATTTTGCAAGAGGGGATGTTTCAACAGGAAATTTAACAACAAAGGTCGGGTTAATCAGTGTGGGCTCGATGCATCTCTTAAAAAGTAAATCAAGAAGATCAAAAAGGGTTTCTTTCCCTTCTGTATCAATATGTTTTTCTGATAATGTCTGTTTTACACTATTTATATCTCTCCAGTTATCAATACCAAGGTTTTTCCAGCAATCCTCCCAGTAAATTTTTTTCCAGGGTGATTGAAAATTGATATCTGTATCCTGAAATTTTATCTTATCTTCATTAAAAACCTGTTTAACAATACCTGTGATAAGATTTTCTGTAAGATCCATCATCTCCTTGTAATCACCGTATGCTGAATATAACTCGAGCATTGTGAATTCAGGATTATGAAGTGTTGAAATACCTTCATTTCTGAATGAACGATTTATTTCATAAACCTTTTCCATTCCACCAACAAGCAATCGCTTTAAATATAGTTCTGGTGCAATCCTCAAATAAAGATCCATATCAAGGGCATTATGATGGGTAATAAATGGCTTTGCCTCGGCACCACCAGGGATAGGATGCATCATAGGAGTTTCAACCTCTATAAATCCAAGTCCGCTTAAGAAACTTCTTATGTAGTTGATTATTTTTACTCGAGCAACAAAAACATTCTGTGCTTCAGAATTAACAATAAGATCAAGATACCTTCGTCTGAACCTTACCTCGAGATCCCTCAAACCATGCCATTTTTCAGGAAGTGTTCCGAGAATCTTTGAGAGAAGAATAAAATCCTTTACAAGTACAGTCAACTGTCCTGTATGGGTGGTAAAAATTTCCCCTTTTACTCCGATAATGTCCCCAACATCAAGATTCTTAAATTTTTCAAACTGCTCTTCCCCCAGTATATCTTTCTTAAAATAAATCTGAACCCTTCCGCTCCAGTCCATAAGATCACAGAACGCTGCTTTGCCATGTCTGCGAACTGTCATAATTCTACCTGCAATTGAAACACTATCCTTTCTTTCAGTAGAAAGACCCCCTATGGGTTCTCTGTTAAATCTTCTACCGTATGGTTCAATCCCTTGAGATTTCCACCATTCTAATTTTTCTTTTTTTTCATTCTTCATTGAATCCTGGCTCATTTTTCTTTTCCTCTTTAAGTGGCCTTATTCTTATCCATTTTATCGTATTCTCATAGATTTCGTGAACAATAAAAACCTTTCCTTTATAGATAAATTTCTCCCCTTTCCTTGGAAGTCGTCCGAGATATTCGAGAATAAATCCAGCGACTGTTTCAAATTCACCCTTTGAAAGGTCAAGATCAAGCAATTCATTTGCTTTTTCAACCTCCATTGAACCTTTAACAAGATAACTATTATCGCTTAAACGCTGATAGTCATACGAATCATGTTTGTACTCGTCTGAAATCTCTCCCACAATCTCTTCTACGAGATCTTCCATGGTAACAAGTCCTGCGGTTCCCCCATACTCATCAACAACAATCGCCATCTGAATCTGTTTTCTTTGAAGTTCTTTCATAAGATCATTAATCTTTTTTGTTTCAGGAACAAAGTACGCTGGTCTCATGATATCCTTTACAAGAAGGTCTTTGTATTCATATCCTTTCGCTATAATATCCTTAAGATAAACTACTCCCTCTATTGTATCAAAATTACCCCTGTAAACAGGGTATCTCGAATAACCCTCCTTAGCCACAAGATTGAGAACTTCTTTTATTGTTGAATTAACATCCACTGCAACAATATTTACTCTTGGAATCATAACCTCTGAAACCATTCTGTCTCCGAGTTCAAAAATACTATGAATCATCTGCCTTTCTTCTTCTTCTATCAGGCCTTCCTCTTCTCCAGCAGATATCATTGCCTTTATATCTTCTTCTGTCAGGACAGGCAGTATTGAGTCAATATTAACTCCGAAGAGATTCAAAAAAACCTCGGCAAAACCAAGCAAAAATCTGTTTATGGGTTCAAATATCAGAGTAAAAACCTTCATAGGCAAAATAGCAAACATGACAAATTTTTCAGCATATTTTTTTCCGAGATTTTTCGGGATTATTTCTCCAAAAACAAGTATGAAAAACATAACAAGAAAAGCCATAATAGCAAGACTTACTTTACCTGAACTACGATATGCAATTGATGCAGCAAGAATTGATGATAGAGATTCAACAATAGTATTACCAACGAGGGTTGTTGTGAGAACCCTGTTTGGATACTTAAACCAGAATTCAAGTTTTTTTGCTTTTGGGTCTTCTCTGTCAAGTTTCCTCAGGTGATACGCCCCGAGCGAAACAAATGCAGTTTCAGAGGCAGAAAAAAATGCCGCAAGACCCACAAGAATAAAAAGAATAATTAATTGAAAAAAAAGGATTATCGGGCTCATTATATCAAAAACCTTTTGATATCTCTTAAAATCTTATCATTGTTTTTTCCACACTGCTGTCTTACACAGTCAAGGTTAATAAGGAGAGAAGATAGAAACAGTTCGATGTTAATCTCTTTTCCGAGAACCTGTTTACAACTTATAGCATCACCCATTTCTTTGGTTATGGTGTTGTTAATGTTTATTCCGATACCTATTATAACACGGTTTCCCGAATTTTCAATAAGTATGCCTGCAATTTTATGGTTTTCTACCAGGATATCATTTGGAATCTTGATTTTTGCTTTTATTCCAATGCTTTCGAGCGTGTCTACTGTTGCCTTTGCTACAAGTATAAAAAGATAATTCAGGATTATCTTTGGTACATCATTCCATACAACAGATAACCATAAACCACCCTGATTGGAAATCCATCTACTTCCCTGCCTGCCGCGGCCACACCTCTGGACATAAGAAACAATAACTGGCTCTTTAACCTTACCGCATAATTTTTTTGCGGTATTCATTGTGCTGCGAACGCTTTCAAAAAAATAGACATTTTTACCTGCAATCTTATGAATTTCCATAGACAACCATCTGTAAACCTTTTAGTCCAAGATGTTTTTCGTAGATACCTGTCTTTATATTCTCCTGCAAAAATTTTCCTCCTCCACCTGTAAAAACAACCTTAACCTTTTTGTTTTTTTTCTTTATAGCATTGATATACCCTGCAACAAGAAAACAAAGCCCATATGTAATACCAGAATTTATTGCTTCTGATGTATCTTTACCTATGATTGATTTTGTTTTTTTTGATGGTTTTATATCCTTTAGAAGCGCAAGATTTTTTAATGATTCAATAATTAATCTTTGCCCTGGAAATATTACCCCACCCTTAAAATTTCCGTATATATCAACAAGGTCAATAGTTATTGCAGAACCCGCATCAATAACCACGCAGGCAGTTTTAAACAATTTTCTTGTCCCTGCAGCATTTAACAATCTGTCTATACCTATCTTTTCCGGGTGTCTGACATCAATCTTGAAAGGAAAATCTTTCCATGTAATCTCCTTAACCTTTCCAGTATATTTTTTGACAATCCCTGTTGCTTCAGGAACCACTGATGCAATGTAAACTGTGAAATAACCATCTTTTATTTCTGGATTTTTTCTGATTGCAGTATCAATATGCTCTGTTCTGCAAAGAATAACATTTTTGATTGAATCTTTATTGATAAGTGCAATTTTCGTATTTGTATTTCCTATCAAAATAGCAATATCCATTGTATCTCCTGGTTTATTCATATCCATAACATTGTAATTCACTAAGCATTCATCTGCAACAATTCGTAAAAAATGTGAGCAAGTATAAAACATGCTGCAGAAGTTGAAATACATAGTTAACGCATATGTACCCTACCTATACGCCTAAAAATATGGGAATTTAGGACAATAATAGAAAAATACCCCACATCAACCTACACTCCATACATAAAAGAAGCACTGATAAAGTATTACAGAACAAAACCAGATAAAACTCCTGAAGAAAAAGAATACTTAAAAACACTACAAAAGGATTAAATAGAACTTCATAATTGACTTTCAACGAAATAAGGGAATATAGTGTTATTAGATATGAAGGATTGGTTTATAGTATTGGTATGGAATGTAAGAAAAAACAGATGTTCATCGGTTGCTAATAGCCAGAGTAAGGCAAATCTGTCAAGAGTCAAGAGTTGACCCCGTTCTGTTTATAAATCCGTTATCTCAGGAATGCC
>MWDQ01000119.1 GCA_002070645.1 candidate division TA06 bacterium ADurb.Bin131 | reverse complement strand
GATTTTTATGTTTGAGTCCATATTCCTTCAACTGTTTTATCGCTTCCTCTGTCCCTATATTGTAAAGACCACTTACACAGGTAAATTGAACTGAAGACATTATCTTGTTTGTCGTTTCTTCTTTTAAATAGTTCGTTAATATAGGTATTGCTTCTTCTGCTTTCATCTCTACCAATAATCTTAATGCTCTCTGTCTTGCCGGTTCTTTATCCCCTTTCGCCAATTTCAATAAAACAGGAATGGACTCTTTCCCAAATTCTTTGAGTTTATCCTCTGCTTTTATATATAATCCCCACTTTTCATCTGATAGATACTCAGCATATTCTTCAGGTGTCTTAGGTTCTTTGCCTGTTATTACATTAAAAAGATTATATTGATGGTGACCAAGGATAGAAAGTCTGATACATGCAACATAACGCACACTGGCATCTACATCATTCAGTGCTTTTTCTAATAGAGGAACTGCTTTCTGACTTCCAAAACATCCAAGCGCATCTATAGCCTTTGCGCGAATTTCTGAGTTTGGGTGAGTGGCAAATTCAGATATAGTTAAAAATGCCTTTTCTATATTCTCTCTTTCTTCTTGTGGTAGAGGGAATTCCATAATATCTATCTTTGTCTTTTCAATTTCTTCTGGTGTAAGATTTGTTCTACTTATTTCCAATGACCTCTTTTCTCTTCCTATAATCTCTAAAATCGTGGAGAGACAGTGGTTTTGCATTTCTTTATTTCCCTCTTTCAATGATTGTAATAAATATGGTAGGGCTTTTAATCCAAATTCATCTTCAATTTTCCGTTCTATGTCATATTTTTCTCTTTCAGTTACTCCTTCCTTAGAAAATTTCTCTATTAATTTTTGAATCTCTTTTCTAATATCTTCCCTTTCTGTCTTAGTAATTTCAGATGCATCACAGAAATTCAGTAATAGTTGTCCTTTTACGAAGAAAGTATAAGGTGAATAAAGGGTTGGTAAAATTAAAAATATGAATATTTTCAAGATTCTTTTCATTTATAGCCCTCCTAAAATTTTCCACCATTCATTCTTACACCGGTTACAAAATTTATCACAATCTTCGGGTAAATCTCCTGGATTTGCAACCATTAGGCAATTATTGTGATGCCAAGCTGTATAACTATGTCCCATCTCATGAGCAGTAACATAACCGGTTCTCTTAAAAAGTTGGCTATCATGTGGATACACCTGTTGTATAGCATCCCAACGAATTTCAACATTACTATTTCCTTTATACCATCCAAGTAAGCCAGGGGGATTAACAGCAGATGAATAAACTAAATTAAATTCATTATTCCGACAACTTTCGAATTTAGTTTGAACCCACTCATACCTATTTTCAGGGATAATATCAGAAACAAAACAAGTTTTAAGATAAGATTCCATTCCTTGAGGCAAGTCAGGATCTCTCCACACCCTTAATTTCAATTTATCTTTTCCCCGTCTATTTAATCCCAATGGCAAGATAAACATAATACTACCTCTTTTTGCTATCCTTATACACCACATATCTCATGGCAGTTCAAGAACTATCTTCCTGAATATCTTACTAAGCTCTTCAGAACCTGCATCTTGTAATTGTTTCATCAAACTGCTACGTGTCCATCCAAACTCTTTCTTTATTTTTTCATCAAGTTCTCTGGCTTTGTTTTTGTAAAACCTTTCTGTCTCTTCAGGAAATTGTTCCAAAACTTGCTCCCAGAATTTATATACTACCCCCCAATCTTTGAGAAGTTTTCCTAATGCTATAATCTGCTGGTTCCTGACATTTTCCAATTCTTTAGGGTATTTGAGAACTGAAAACCATAAATAAAAATTCTTAACCTTTTCATAGTTCTTCTGCATATCTTCATATGCCTTCTTCCGCGTCTGTAAATTACAAAGATTATTCTCAATAGAACGATTGTAAACAGATTCATCGATTAAAGCATGATATGCATTATTAAAAGCACGGTATTCACATATATGCCATTTTATTGGAGTTAGCGGTATATGTATTGGCTGTGGTTGTTCTATCACCGACACTCCTGTATCTTTCTTGAATCTAATCTTTATGTATGTCCAGGAAGCACGACTTTCTTCGCTTACCGCCAACCCATTGCTGTCAGAATATTGATTTGTATGGATGTATTCTACATCTTCAGGATTAAGAGGTTCAACAGAGGGCTTACTCTCAGGTGGTGCCATCTCTTCTATAAATCCTGTATTATCATAGGCCTCTCCACCTGAAATAGTAAATACTACTATCTTCCCATTTGTCCATACAGATAAGGAGTTATCTATTTTCCCGTTCGGGAAAAATCCTGAATCTGAAATGCTCATTGAGACCAGATTTTCAAGGGCAAGTCCTCCATTATAAACATAAGTCCTGTTCTTAAAAATTTCTTCCCATTCTGGTTCTGATGCAGGTAATACTGCTGAAGCGAGAAAAGATTCGCACTGTTGCCTGATGTAATTCTTGATTCCTTCAGGTAGTTCTCTTTCAGGGAATAAATCTTTGTAGCGTTTATACCTACGCGCATCAGGTAACTGCCCTCGCTCCTTTTCTTCAATATAATGTAATTCATCAACCAATCCCTCAGGAATATCCCAACCTGTCATGCTTTTTATCATAATAACTATATTATGGTAGAATCCTTTAAGATCGAATATATGACCGTTTTTTAGGTAACTCAGGTAGAAAAAACTTCTTACTGCTGATTCATCGTATTCTCCGACTTTCAAATATATTACTTTCTTTTTAATATCAAAATCAGGATGCCATTTTTCTTTCAGAACACCACGAAATCTATCTATGAATGAAGGAAACAATCGTATATCCGGTGGCTTGGAAGTATGCTTCTTCTGAAACTCCTGGGTAATTGGTAACCACCACAATTTCATATAGTCCGATAAGGTATTCAATTCATCCTGAGAAAAAATATCCTCTGGAACTATTTGCTTCTTAATGTCTGCAGGAAAGGTTTTTACTATGAAGATGTTTGCACAAAACAATAAACAAAGAATAATAATCTTCACTGAAAAAACTCTGTTAAATAAGTATCTTATCCTTTTCATACTTCTTTCATCTGTTTTTTGACACTATCTATCTTTATTCCTTATCTTCTACCTTTGTTATACCTACCTAAAAAGATTTTGTCAAGAGATAATCAGGAAACTGTAAATAAATAAAAATATACAGAAAGGATTTTATGAGGGAAATGTAGTGAGGGACTTTAGTCCCGTGTGTTTTCCTCCAATATCATAAGTTCATCGCACATGAAGGTGCTCACTATATTGTCAGTTCAACTGATCTTGTTTTCTCAAATAGGTATAGGGCTTTCGCATTTTCTTTTTTCGAATGCACAGAGGTACTACCTGTGTATCTTAAACTTTCAATGTTTTGTGTGCTAAAATAATTCAATGGGAAGATTTTTTATTATTACAGGAATTTTCCTTGTTTTGATAGGATTCTTTTTTGAAACCAGGATTCCTCTTGGAAAACTGCCAGGGGATATTTCTTATCATCATGGAAATTTTCATTTTTATTTTCCACTAACAACCTGTATCATCCTGAGTATCTTGCTAACTCTGTTGATTATGCTCTTCACAAGGAAGTAATAATGATCCAGAAAAATATCCAGAAGATTTCACCATTTGATAATATAAGAGCCGACTGTTCTTTAATGTTTCATAGATATAAGGTTGCTGCAGTTAACTTTGTTCCTGAAAAATGGAATAAGGCAAGCAATGCAGAAAAACTTGAGTGGTTTTTTTCGCAGGCATCAAAACAAAAATGCAAGATTGTTGTTGCTCCAGAAGGAATTCTTGAGGGATATATCTTCTCAGATGTTATGTGGCATAGAAAAAGAATAAATGCTTTTTTTGATATTGCAGAGCCCATCAATGGAAGGTGTATAAAACATTTTCAATCTCTTGCAAAAAAATTAAAGATTTCTCTCTGTTTTGGATTTGCACAAAGGAAAAATGATGAAATTTTTAATAGCGCTATTTTTATTGATTTTAATGGAAAGATCTGCGGAATTTATAATAAACTTTCAGAAGGAACACATCCTGAGTGGAAATTTTTAAGACAGGGCAACAAAATAAGGGCATTTGATACGCCTTTCGGAAGATGCGGTATTTTGATTTGCAGTGATAGATGGTATCCGATTATTTCAAGAACTCTTGTACTTGATGGTGCACAGTTTATATTAATACCAACCTATGGCTCAAAAAACAAAGCACAAAACAGGGCGGTGATAGCAAGGTCAAGAGAAAACGGAGTGCCTATTATCCAGGCAAATGTCGGAATGAATCTTATTGTCAATAAGGGCGAAATAGAAGAATATATTTTTGGTGGAAATGAAATCACAACCGGATTTATTGATATACCTGTGCAACCATCCAGAAAAGCAGTCAGAGCATGCGAAAAAGAGTTTTTGAAATCTCAGAAAAAAATACAGACAAATTTTTATAATACAATAAGTAAAAGATTGAAAAAAAATAAACCGACAAAAGATGAGCAAAAACATTTTATTTCAGATGGATTGTTTGAAAAACTAAAAAAATCAAGGTGGGGTGAAAATCTTATAAAATGGAAACCAGAAAATTAGGCAATACTGGAATCAGCATTAGTGAGATTTCTCTCGGAGGTGTTGCATTTACATGGCTTGGGCAGAAATCATCCCAGAAATTAATTGATTTCTGTGTTGAAAAAGGAATCAACTATATTGATGTTTATTCAGGAACAGGAGAAAAAATCAAAGATTCACTAAAAAAACACAGGGAAAAGATTTTTGTTTCAACGAGGGGAAGTTCTAAAACCATTGATAATTGTTTAATTGAGTTTGGTCTTGATTATTTTGATGTATTCCTTTTAAGTATGATTGATAGCCAGATTCAGTTGAAAGAAGCAATAAGGGAAACCGAATATCTTGAGAAATTTAGAAAACAGGGAAAGTTCAGGATTCTCGGAATTGCAACACACAATCCCCTTCTGTATCCTGAAATAATAAAAAGTAAAAAATTCGATGTAATGATGATACCGGTAAATTGTATTGATGAACCAGCAAGAAAAATTTTTACAACTG
>MWDQ01000118.1 GCA_002070645.1 candidate division TA06 bacterium ADurb.Bin131 | reverse complement strand
AAAAAAACAAAAGGATAGGATTGAGATAAGCACAAATAGTGAAAGCAATTTCCCTGTAAGAGTTTATCTTGAAAATAAAAAAACACCAGTAAATATCAGTTCAAAAGCAAAAGTTTCAATAAATCTAAAACCAGCACCAACTGTATAAGATTCTCGACAAACATTTAATACATAATCAAATCCAACACAAACAGGAATAAAAGGGAATTGCAAAATGCAGAGTGCAAGATGGAAAAAACGAAATGCAGATCATTTTGGCTTTTAAGATTTACAATTCTCATTTTGCATTGAAAATATAGATTGCGTCTTACCAATAATTTACTGCGGCTGTATCAGTCTGCTATAAAATATACTACCTGCACATCTCCTGGCTCAACCCTTATTTTAACAGTAAATTTTTCACCTGACTTTTCTATTTTTAATTCCCTGGGTTGAGTATATTCTTTTGCTGATTTTATCTGTAATAAGGTTTGTATTTCAATATCAGCGGCTTTTGATCTATCCACACGGGCAATACCATTTTGCGTTTTATCTATACCCTGATTATTAAATAATCCAACAAGCCATCCATCCTTTGTTTTGTTCACAAGATACATAACTTCACCAGAAAGGGATTTACCGGCTGTTGTACAAATTTCAAATGGTAAAATTTTATCTGTAATTAGGTTCATCAGGTAGGGAAGGGCAGGGTGGGCTCTTTCATCCATACAGACCATATGAGGAACAAGCGTCAGAATAACTGATCCATCTCCAATTTGATTTCTTATGATAATGGGAGTTCCATCATCAGATACAGCAATAATCTGAGGTTTTGTTGCTGTTGATGTTATCATCTCTACGTTATAATCAACACAGGAATAAAAGTTCTGTCCATCAATAGACCATTTCTTGAATACCTTCGTTTTATTCTTTAACTCTATTCCTGCTATCTTCAAAAGATTTTTGTTTTTCTTCACTGCCTCAACATTTATGACGAGCGTCCCACCTTTTCTCAGATAATCCTGAAGCACTGACATCCAGGTATCATCAAAACTTACGTCGCCTGCTGCCCACACAACAGGATAATTTGTTATTATTGATGCTCTCCTGGATCTGTCAACAAGTACATCAAATATGTTTCCATATATACCCGAAGGCATGCTTTGAACATCAGGTGCCTGTGGCATCCCTTCGAGAATTGCTGTTGGATGCCATGCAACATTAAAGAGTTCTCGTATTTCAACATCATTGTCATCAAGAGAAAAACAGTTCAACATTTTACAGGTATAACTAACACTATCATATCCGTGTCCATAACTAAGTAAAAAAGCAATGGGTGTATATGATTCCCCTCTGTCAGGAAGTCTGTCCACAAATGTCTGAAAATCTTCTGTTGCTCTTCCAAAAGGAGATAGTTGTACAGGATGATTTCCAGGACCAGGTTTAATCCATTGATTTGTAAGGGATTGTTCCCAGTATATTGCAGAAGCACCAGAAAGATAATTAAGATAGTACAATCGTCGATACCAGGCAATACTTACACCATCTGTTATCGCATATTTACTATGAAACCAGCATTTTGCACCCCGTGGAACTATTGGTTCCTGGGTAAAGTAATTACATGCATCTCCCCAGTTTCCACTTGCATAGTTAATCCACGCTCCATTATACTGTCTTGCAGCGCCTCTTTCAAAAGCAATCCTCATTGGTACGTGAATATTTGTGGCATCTATTTCATACCCAACAATATCCATTCCAAGTTCATGGAAAAGATGAGCAAATGTTATACTTTCGCAGGAAAGACACGGAATGCTCTTCTTAATATGGCCAGAGGAGACATCTGTCTTATAAAATTTACTCCAGGCATCTGTCTGACTTTTTACAAGATTTGCACCCCATATATCAATATACTGTCTTCTATTTTTTCCAGATTGCACATCTCCTGCTGAAACACCAACTGTTCCAATTGCCTCTCCATGTATATATCCGAGAAATTGATCCGCAAGAGGTCCTGTAAGTGCCTGGTATGTTGCGGGACCTGTTTTTTCATCATACCTTGGGTTAGCATAGTTCGTCATTATATAAAACGGGGTTTTTGTTTTTTCGAGCCATTTCCTGAGCGAACTATCAGAAGAAAGATCTGGGCTTTCTCCAAGATATACACCAGGTAAAAGATTTTTCCAGGAAACAATCGGTAAATTTCTGTCACCATTAAATTGCTTCTTAAAATCTTCTTTTATATCGCGGCCACACCCATTTTCAAAAAGAACATCATACACTGAAAGATTATTAACATCCTGATTATCCCAGAAATTTTTATTTACTGAAATACCTGTCCACATTGAAAAATCTCTCCCAGCAATGGTTGGCCTTTTCAATATTGAATCAGCAGAAAATGATTTAGAATTCCCTCTCACTTGGCCAACAGACCCTGTTTTAATATTAAAGGTTGAAAAATACGCAAACCCTGGTTTCTCTCTACCAGAAGGCATCCAGTTCAAATCATCAGTAATACAAATTGCATCAATCTGTCTCCATGCCTGCGCGGGTTTATTAACCACTATCTTCAGAAGTACCTGACCTCCGGGAATATCACCCTCGATAAATCCCCACCCAAAGGAAAACCCCCAATAAAGTTGGTACTCATCATTTATAGGAACAACATCATTTAATCCAAAATCACCTTCAACTATCTTTTTGTTATTTTTTTCAACAATGATACTAAATTGCTCGGTAAGTTTTCTATGATCAACATACCTTACCCATATTCTATATCTACCTAAAGCAGGTATATTAATAATCCTATTACATTCAGCATTAGTTTCATCAGCACCTGCAGCCATTGAATTCCATTCACTTTCTCCACCCTGAGACCACTCTGCAGAAATTCCAGGCCCGGCAACACCCCAATGACCAACTGCCTTTTTCGCTGAATCAGGCCCTGGCCAGTATGCAAAATGTCCACTTACTCCATTAAACCACTCTGGCTCGAGCCATAAATAAAAAGGCGCGCTCTCCTCGCAAAAAGCACTACCAGACAACAATAACAAAGTACCAATATAAAAAACAATTCTTCTCATAATTATCCTCCTTTTTCTTTGAAATATTGTTAAAAATATCTTTTATCTCACCTATAAAAACAGAAAATTTCAAGCACAACAAATTGGTTGATAACCCGGGAATAAACATTTGATGATAATTCAAAACATGACAAACCGGTTTTATTGTTTTATTTTATGACTCTTCCTGTATATCCTCAAGTAATTTAGCAGATGTATCAGAACTCATTTTCCTTAATTATTCGAGTTGATTAAGAATTATCCTTCCATTTTTTATTATCATCAGGATAGACTCTTTTTTGCAAAGGATAGAAACATCTGCTAATGGGTCGCCTTTAATCATCATCAAATCTGCTTTTTTACCCTTTTCTATTGTTCCTGTTTTGTCAAGTATTCCAAAGGCATCTGCTGTTTTCGAAGTTGCTGCGATAATTGCTTCCATTGACGAAAAACCACATTTAACCAATTCACATATTTCATACATAATTGAACCAGGTCCACCATCAGTTCCTGTTATTATTTTCACCCCGATTTTAAATGCTTTTCTTACTGCCTGTCGGTGGAACGGGTTTGTTTGTCTCATTCTTTCTATCATGTAATCTGGTAACTTAGAATTTTCAAAAACTTTTTCGCTCGTTATATATAATGTCGGCATATACCAGAGACCTTTTTCTGCAATCTTCTCCAAACAAATATCATTGATTAGTACCCCATGTAAGATGACATCACATCCAGCGGAAATAGCATTTAAAATACCAGGATCAGCGTGGGCATGAACATGAACCTTTTTCTCTCTTGAATGAACCTGCTCAACAAGTACCTGTAATTCCTCATAGGTATAATCTGGATGAGTTAATTTTTCGTGCTTCCACTGAAATCCACCAGATGCAGTTGTCTTAATAAAATCAACATCTACTGATATCATCTCTCTTACTGCCTTTCTTATTTCCCATGGACCATCTGCACTCTTGCCTCGAACATGTCCACAGGTTGGTGTGATAGCACCTCCTACCAGAATATCAGAACATCCATTAATAGAGCCAGAATTTATTAAATCCCGTAGTATTACACTTTCAATAGAACCTGCTGCATGCGCCACAGTACCGGTACCCCATAAAAGACATTTCTGTAATTTTCCTACTGCTTCTAAATTTGTTTTTATGTGTCCCAAATGATCTAATCTTCCTGGTTCCCCACTTATATGCATATGTCCATCAATAAATAGCGGCAACAATGTATTATTTCCTACATCGATTTTTTTATAATCTTCCCCTATAGAAATCTTCTTATTTAACATTACATCTTCAATAATAGAACCACTTAAAAGAACTACACAAGAAGAAGTCGGATCAAAATTTTTTCCATTAATAACCCTTGCATTTAAAAGCGCTATTTTTTCCAAGTGCCTCCTTTACTTAACGTCGTACCATAAAACTCATCAAAGGACTAAAAAAACTTTTTTGTAGTCAGGAATATTGAATAATATAAAATTGGCAATTGATATTGCAGAAGAAATTCATTATGCATGGATGGAGAAATCAATGTATATTCCTGGGCAGCACAATATCCCCATATCTGTTTTCGTGTCCTTGGACCTGAGTTAATCCGAGGTGGTTCAAGTTCCTCACAATACTGCATTGCCTGGTTTACATGACTTAAAAGTGTGATGTCACCCGCATCTTCAGCCTGTTTCTGATTAGCAAGGATACCATCTCGCATAAAAAAAAGAAGTTTATGAAGTTGTTCTGGAGAATCATACATATCAAGCGTTATCTGTTGATGTCCGCGTAATCTTCCGAGATATGTTGAAATATCCATTGCAAACCCCAGACACACAGGACTCCTATCTATCCCGACAGGAATAATATCTCCTATCGCATCATTAAGCAAATTAAATTTCTTTATGGTTTTTTCTTCATCAATCTTATGCTGTGGTGCACTTAACAAATCCAGCATATTCCAGTTTTTTATCACAGGTTCAAATTTCCCTGCGCCACCTTTTTCTGAAGATCTATGAATTATTGTAGGTAAACCCCAGAGGTCACCGCAGCCGTCCTGGGTAAAAACAGCCCTTACTGTAAGATATGGTTCAGTAATCCAGTCATCTCCTATTTCATAATGAAAAAGATGCATCCGCAGTTGCCTTTCATACATACGGAAAAATTCATTTTCGCATTCAAGTTTATGATCACCAAAGATTTCTCTGCACCAAACATTATGCATACCAAAATTCACAAGTATTAATGGTTCAATCAACTTTAAACTATTCTTTTTTGTCCACAGGAAGCGCCTTTCATTCATAACTGGATGTCTACAGATATTTATATATCTTTTTGCCAGGTCTTTTTTTTCATTTTTCAAATCTGTTTTTTGCCTTAGAAACAGCCTTAATGGCATTAAGATGTTTTCTTCTAAATGAAGGTATTGTTGGTCGCCATACAGTTTGAAGAAACCCAAATAATCTCTCACGGCTAATCCTGCGGGAGCAATAAGAAACAGTTTTTTCAAGATTCTCCTGAACACTGCAGATACTCCCTGTTGGAATCTGGTCGTATCCATACTTCTCAAGATCAAGGTATGCCCTGACATAGTTGATTTTAAGGCTAAAAACCCTGCCGTAATACCAGTTGCTTTGAAGAACTGACTTTGGCATTTTCTTGAAAAAAATGTCAGGGTGATGCCAGAGATAGTCAGCCCAAACCCATGGCCGTACTCCTGATTTTTCAACCTCGTTGATTAAGAAATATAAATCATCCCACCATAACTGATGTTGTCGCATCACTGCATAAAGTGCAAATCTCTGATGTCCTGCTGTTTCTTCATCCATTCCGAGATGAAAAAAACGAGGCCTATCAAAAATAGAGCACACCTCATTAATTAAATCCCTGCAAACTCCATAATATAAATCAGTAGAAACACATCTACTATATGGACCAAGCCAGGTATCATGGGTGGTTGAAAAATTGAGTTTTGGAATAGGTTCTATTCCCATTGAACGAAGTTTTCCTATCTCCTGTTTTAGTTTTTTTACGCTCCATGATCCCTTCACAGAAATTTCAGGATGACTTTCATACTGCACTCCCTCACCAAGGTCAATCACAAGCATGTTTATACCGATTTTTTTCATCTCTCTTAATAGTTCGTTCCAGAGTTCCTCATCAAACCTGAGATATGGTTGTGCCCTTCTAAAATCAAGAATTCTTTTTCTTCCTTTTTCCATCCCATACAAAGGTTTTGCATCCTGTTCCTCCCACATATTAAAACCCAGATGAATTAGATATGCCCACATCATATTAGCCTCCATTATAAGGAATATACAGATGCAGCAATATGTCTTACACCACCATCCTGCCAGATTTTATCGTTTTTATTGTTGAAATAATATACAGTGAAAATTTCACCAGAATCCAACTGCACGCTTACAGGATAACCAAGATCCCAAGAACCTCCATCATCTCTTAAAATAAACTCATTTTTCCATGTTTTTCCTTCATCTTCACTGACAGATATTCTTATTCCAAAAGGACGAGACCTATATCCATAACTCGCAAGAACCCTGCCGTCTTCCAGAAGTAAAAGATGACAGGGGCTTCCTATATCATTTATTCTCGAAAGAAAATTCCATGTCCTTCCCATATCCTCAGAAACATAACACTCTGCCCAGAAACTGTAACTATGTCTATACCTCTGACATCTTACTGCACATATAATTTTCCCAGAAGGAAGAATAACTCCAGAAGGCATAATCTGCATATAGTCATTTTTTTCGTATGATATGTAAGAAAAAAGTTCCCACGAAATTCCTTTGTTTTTCGATATAATAGCAACTGGCTTTCCTTCTTTTCCATCAGAGCAGTTCACTGTACCAAAAAGAATTAGTGCACCATCATCTCTTATAACATAATCAGGTCTTGGCCAGATAGTATCATAGCCAAAGGTAGGCAACCTACAGGGCCCGTATATGTTATGTCCCCTGTCTTGTGAAAAGAATACTTGATTCTTTATTGCAATAAACATAAAATCAGGATTTTTGAAATCAAATTCCTTAGGTTCAAGAAAACTAACCTGTTCCAGTGTTGAATATCCTAAATTCATAGAAGGAATAATTTTCTTTGGTTCATCCCATGTTTTACCTCCATCTTTTGATCTCATCTGCACAATTCTTGAAGAACAATCTGCCGGGCTATAACCATGCGCAACCTCTTCCCTTGTTTTATAGTAGCAGGTTCTCGTGAGAAAGCCCACAATGATTTCATCATTCTTATACTTATATACTCCACAGTTCCTTGGCCAAGCAGAAAACTCATTTTCTTTTCTATATACCGCAAAATTTTCAGCCTTGATTTTTTCCACCATTTTTCCTCCTTTTTAGAGTGTTGGTAGTGCCAAACTTGGCTATATCTTTAGTAGTGTTTTTGTTTATTTTTCAATAGATTCAAAAGTTTTTATATCCTTCTCCCTCTAAATCCCCCTGGCCCCTTTGGGAAAAAAGGGAATTAGGGGAGGGACTTTTTTCTCCTATCCCACTGGAAAAGGAAAGGCGAGGATATTTCCCCTTTTCGAGGGGAATATACTACCTCTTTTGTAATCTTCCATTACTCCCCGTCTTCTAATCCATCTTTAACAATATTAGAGTTTAAGAAATTTGTAACTCGTCTTCAAAATAGTTTCAGGATTAATCTCTACAGAGGTTTCAAGTATGTACCCTCCGGAATAAAGGTTTTTCAATGGCAGAATCAACTGAAAGTTTTCAGAAAGAACCTTTACCTGTTTTGCCAGAATGGTCTTTCCTGTTGATATCTCCTTTAGATTGATATCCATTTTTATGTCTGCACTTTGCAACAACCTGGGACTAATTTTTAAGTTTCCATTTAATCTGGCTTCTTTTTCACCTGGAGAATAAATTAAATATCCCTCAGCGGGAAAAACAAAAAAGTTGATATCCTTTGTCAAAAACTTAAATGGCATTGACATCTCAAGTTCACCACATTTAATATTCAGGTAATATAAAGAATCAGTATTATCCTGATATATCAGAAAAGGAATTTCAATCTTTTCCCTGTCTACATTAATTTCTTTTCCAAAGATTTTCTTGTTTTCTTCATTGAGAATCATTACACCTAATTTTTTTCAACTGCGCTTCTATCAAATTCCATTGTTATTTTGCTTTCTACTCCGAGAGGTTCAAAAACAAGATCACCCTTTATTGTTTTTACTATCCTGAAGGTATCTGGATTTTTGTTCAAAATGAGCTTCCCAAATTTTTCAGGAACTCCAAATCCACGATTTCCGAGAGATGGCTTTATTGTTGGACTCCACAGGGTATTGGTTCCCTTTTCCTGAGAATCATTCCTACAAAAGTTTATTCCCCAGATATCATTGTTTGCAAAATTTTTCAACGGAATTTTAATCTCTGCAGTCCAATGGTCAGAGAACTTTTTTGTCCTAATCTCTGCATCACTGTTCCAATCAATGTTATCTATTTTTTCTCCTTTAATGTTAACCTCCATATCAGTCAGAGCACCATTGACGTTTACCATCAACTGATAATAGGTAAAATATCTACAACCAGGATCTAAAAAAACTTCAATTCCATCTTCTCGCCAGATTTCTTTTATGTCTCTTTTTTCTCCAGATATTGTTGCCCTTATCTTTGACATATCTTTTGTAAAACACTTAAAAAATAGATAAAGATTGTCAGTATCCTTGATAACCATGGTCAGGTATAATAAGGAGTATTTATACTTTGTCTGGTATTTAATGTATGCCAATGACAGATAATATATCATTGCAGTCTATATCTGAGTTAATACCACATTCTTGCTTGTACCAAGGAATGTCTTTATCTTCAGATTCTGCTTTATCCACTTGAAAAATAACTCTATCTCCCATTGTTCCTTGTAAATCTATCCTATAGTATAAGTGATAGATGAAAATTGTTGGTCAAAAATTGGTATATTTTATCTTTCTGTTTATCATAGTAAGTTATCAGTCGCAATTCTTCAGGGTATTTTTGCTGGGTTATTGGTCCAGTAAGAGTAATCTTTTCATTTTTCTTAACCCCTTGTTTAACATTAACTTCCATCTGTCCAAAGATATGGGTAAAAAAAGATTTTGGGCTACTTTTACCTCATGTTGTCGGCTATCAGTTATCACCATAAAACAACTGTATCGTCCCACGATAATCTAAAAGTGTGTGCATCTTTAACCCCATCTCTATATCCCTCAAACTCTTCTTCCCGGTTATCTGGCTGTATAGATCTACCAATAACTGGTTCCACGCCGTAAAGTGCTTGGTGTATCTGTTTGCCTGTTTTCTCGCAACATCCTGCTCAAACTGATATCTTGGCAATATGCTTAACAACTGATTTAAGATTGTGTTAATATATTTCATGGAAAACCTCCTTTTGAAGAGTTTATTTGACAAATACATTTTAACCCTTCATGAGGTTTTCCACCAAAATTTTTATTAGACAGTAATGACAAAAAACATATAATAATTTACTATAACAAGAAACAACTTTTACCTTGTCTGATTTTCTTTACAAAACAAGGG
>MWDQ01000117.1 GCA_002070645.1 candidate division TA06 bacterium ADurb.Bin131 | reverse complement strand
GAAGAAGTTGGGGAGATACTCCCTGGGAAGATGCATATAAACTACCAGGTTGCTTGAATATATCAATCGGGAAGAGATTTTTATCAAAAATAGGCGTACAGAAGATTGTCCCCTGCCAAGATAAACTAATGCTCGAGGACAAAAAAAGTTGCATCTTTGCAGCAGAAATTCCTGACCAACTGATGCTCGTATATGTTGGACCTCCTTGTTTTAGCGCTGGTATAAATGCAATTTCAGGATTAAAACCAATGCAAAAGTATATTGTTTCACTTATAGATCCAGAAGACGGAAAAATAAAAAAAACTGGTATGCTTAATACAGATAAAAATGGTCTATGGACACTAAAAAAACACTTCTGGGCAAGTGTTCCTGTATGGCGGGACTGGTTAATTCTCATAAGACCCGAGAAATAAGGCGTAATTGCGAGAAGTAAGAGGTTAAGGGTTCATAGACAATCAGGGAAAAATATATGACAGGAAAGGAAAAAATCAGGGCGGCTTTTACTAAGGAAGGGGCTTTAGAAGTTCCTGTTGTTATACCCTATGAGGGTATTCTTATAAGAGACCATTGGGAGAAATTAACAAATCAGCCGTGGTATGCAATGTATCTACCTGATATTATGGCACAGGTACAGTGGTACACTGATGTTCTGACAAAAATTAATCAGGACTGGTTTGTTGTGTATCCTTTTTACAGTAAACAGGAGCGCGAATCAATCAGAATAGAATTGTTCCCTGAGAAAATCTGCCTTATTGATACGCAAACAAATAAAAGAAAAGAATATTTCAAGCCAAGAGTTGCAGGATGGTCTATTTCAGGACACATCCAATCAATTAAGGTCAATAAATTACCTGAAACGATCTCAGAACTTGAAGTGATACTTCCTGAGAAACCACAGAAATTTGACAGACAAAAATTTTATACCGAGGGCAGGCACGAACTTGCAGAAATTCTTATAAAGAAGTTTAGTGACAGGATGCCAATATGTCATGTGTCCTCTCCTCTGTGGAAACTCTATGGTGTTTTTGGTTTTGAAGGAATGATGACCATGATAGCAGAAAACCCTGATTTTGTTGTTTATGCCTGTGAAAGGTTTCTTGAAATAAGCATAGATTTATCGCAGCAGTTTATCGCTGCTGGGGCAGAAGTTCTGTGGATAGAAGAGTGTCTGACTGATATGATAAGTCCCTCTGCTTTTGAAAGGTTTAATGTGCCTTTCATGAAGAAACTCGTATCTGCAATAAGGATGTTCGGCGGTAAAAGCATATACTATTATTGCGGGAATCCCTGGGATAGAATTAATAGCATCCTTTCAGTTGGGGCAGATGCAATCTCTTTTGAAGAAGGAAAAAAGGGATTTGAAATAAACATAGAGGATGTCGTCGAGGCAACCAAAGGTAGATGCGTTGTATTTGGAAATCTTGATGCAATCAATCTTTTGCCGTATGCTGATAGAGACACACTAAAAAAAGAGATTAAAAGACAGATTCAGGCAGGAATAAAGAATAAACGCAGATTCATAATGTCCCTCGGTAGTCCTGTTACCCCTGGTACATCAATTGAACAAGTACAGAATTATTGCAATATATCAAGGGAATTAGGACAATCTGGCTAACTGCACTTTTTTGATGGATCAACCACCAACTACGAGGTTATCTATGATAAAAAATTTTCTATGTAAGATGTTCGGCCTATTATATTTTGCTTCTTCTTTGTGCTTTGCTGAAACACTGTATCTCGATGCAAACACTTTTTCTGTTTCTGGAAATGGCTGGAAACCAAATCAAACAGGATATATAGCAAGGCAGGCAACATGGATGAAGGTCCTGCATGGTGCAGATGGGGAGTTTGATTCAACTGCTTCAAAAGAATTTGAGATAAAAAAACCTGGCACTTACAAAATCTGGGTCAGGTATCTCCAGTCATACTATTATAGAGGGCCATTTCATATCAGCATTTTCTCTGGAGAAAACAAGATTGCTGGCTATGATTTTGATATACAGAGAAAAGGCGAGTATGTTGACATTGATTATGTTTGGGATGGTTTTGATGTACATCTCGATCAGGGCACTTATAAGATTGTTATAAGCAAAATAGATAAAAACGCAAGGTATTATTTCTATACAAGAGCCATTGACTGCATTCTTATAACTGATGGACTGAATGAACAACCTGATAATTCTCCCTTTGGTCCCCAGTTATATGTCAGGATAGAGTTTGGATCAGGGCATGAAAAACCTTTTTATGTCCATATCTTTGGAAACTACTATCGTGCGCCATGGTATGGTCATTTTGCACTCTCAAACTCTGGTCTTGAACAAACACTTCAGCCTTCGCAGGGTGAAAAGGTTTTTTTTAAAAGCAACCAGAAAACACCCTGGTTGAATATAACAAAACTTATGTATTTTGATTCAGGGGTCAATCTTACTCTTTCAGCAAGATACTCATACTATGATATAGCACCAAGGTTAAATGCAACCTTTTACTTTGCCTATGCACCTGATGAAAAAGCAATAGTAAAAATAATTAGAAGGGATGTTATGGGTTCAATGAGAATTATTATCCCACCTGATTTTAAGGAACAAGAAAATGCAGAAAAGTTTACAACTGACCTTGAACTCGCTGAAAAATATGGCACCATAGCAGATGCTGCAAAATGGCCGGAAATAGGTAGGAAACCTCAGATTTTTCCTTTTTTTGTCTCTGCAAATATTCCCACAGTTAATCAGGAATACCCTGCTATAGCAAAGATTGATCAGAAAACATTTGATAGAGAATGGAAAACACTCGATTATTTTGGGTTCTCGAATAAGGAAAAAATAATACTTTCTTCAAATGTCTGGAATGCAGGTCTGCGAAAAGACTACCTCTGCTATTGTGGTGTAAATGTTTCTGCGGTAGAAAATACTGCAAAGGTCGAGGCAGAACAATTCAAGAAACAAGGAAAAAACCCTGAAAAAATTTCCTACTGTATGACTATGGACGAGCCAGGGGGGCTCTCTGTTGAACATCTTCTAAAATGCCAGATATGTACACAAAAATTCAGACAGTACCTTCAGGAAATGAAACTTATCCCTGAAAATTTTGGCGTAAATAACTGGGATCTGGTTAATCCGGTTGACTCAACGCAAAAGGATACACAGCCAGAGATTTTCTATTACACACAAAAGTTCAGAACATTTGCTTTAAGTAAATTGCTTCGTCTCCAGAGGGAATCTCTCGAAAATGCCTACGGCACAAAATTTCCTGTAAACGTTAATTTTTCTGATGGTGTTGTTTATATCGCGAATTTTGGCTGCATCGGTGTTGACTATTTTGATCTTCTCGATTCTGATGATAACAATTCAATCTGGAGCGAGGACTGGGCAAATGGATCTTCCACAAGGCAATGTACTGCTTATAACTCAGAGATTATGCGCTCTGCTGCTATGAAAAACAATCAGGTTCCTGGCCATTATCTTATAGGTTACGCTGGTAGATCTCCCTGGACTATGAAAACATATACAGCAAGCCATGTTGCAAGAGACAACAAAATCCTCAATGCTTACTGGTATGGACCTATATGGTCAGCACATGAGGCGGGCCCTCCATGGAATAATCACTCAATCCAGGCAAGAACCGATATGTGGTATTCTCTCGCTGAAATCATAAGAGAAATAGGAGCATCTGAAGATCTTCTTTATCCTGCGAAAAAACGCAAAAGTCAGGTTGCGATATGCTATTGTTCATCTTCTGATATATGGGAAATTGGTGAAAACTATGCCTATGGCTTTGAAAGAATGCATACATGGCTTGCGCTTGCCCATAATCAGATACCTGTTGATTTTCTATCTGAGAAAATGATTGAACAAGGTAATCTGTCGCAATATAAGGTTGCCTATCTATCGGGTACCTGTATATCAGAAAACTCAGCAGAACAGATAAAACGATGGGTTCAAAAAGGAGGAACTCTTGTACTCACTGCTAATGCAGCATTAAAAAACCAGTTTAATAGACCACTGACTGTTTTTGATGAGATGCTGCCAGTAAAAAGAATATCCTCTTTTGAAATTTCAAAATTTCTTAATAGCGGTCGATATCTTGACTCTCTTAAGGTTGAGGATATTGTCACAACAAACACAGGCGCAAGGTTGGATGTTATTTCTGTAAAACAAAAGATGGTCGTCAAACCAAAATCTATGGTGCTGGGTACATTTTCTGATTCGAGTCCTGCTGTAGTATATGGCAGATATGGAAAGGGTTCTGTTTATTGTGAAGGATTTCTTCCTGCAATTGCATATATAAGAAATGCCTTGATTGAAAGAAACAGGGTAATGGAAAAAATCCAGGATGTCAATGCATTGCCTGAACCAGAACCATACGAGGTTGTTTCTGATGATTTGCTGATAAAAAGGGCATTCGAGCCCTGGAAATACCCTGCTGAATACAGAGATTTTATATGCCTTCCTATGGTGAACGCAAAATTGGATATGCCTGTCAAGTGCTCTGTGCCTCTTGTGGATGCAGTTATCATGGACAGTAAAAAGGGTAGTGTGCTTGTTCTTTCAAACTATACATTCCAGCCAATTAAGGATGTTATTTTAGATGTTAAGGTAAACCAAAGAGTGCTACGTGTGGAAAGTGTTCATAGTGGCCAACTCAAATTTAGAAAATCTGGTTTTAATAGAATTTCTTTCTCAGTACCACTAATAGAAACTGATTTTATAAAAATCCATTATCGGTGAGGATTTATCTATAAAATTTAATATCCTTAAGCATTTTTCCTGTTCTTTCTTTAAGGCGCTGGATGAGGTCCTTTTTATTTTTCTTCATTTCGAGCAGCCATGCTGAATTTTTTACACATACATAAAGTACATCCTTATCCATTTTGCGCACATAACTAAAACGTTTTCCTTCCCCAGAAACCTCAGCCCATATCTTGTCCCAATCAACTATGCCAGATCGGCTTATATCTGGTGTTGTTCCAATTCCACTTAAGACACTCGAAAGAATCTCTGATATTCTTTTTTCTGTCATGGCCTTATTGGCATCACAACATATACGTAGTCTGGATTTTCCTTCTCACATAATTTTGCTGGTTTTACAGGATCCTGGAATGAAAATTCAACAGACTCTGTTGTTACGGTTCTAAGAAACTGTATTAGATAATCAGGGTTAAAAATAATGGTATTTTCTGTCCCTGAATAATCAATAGTAAGTTTTTCTTCACCATATCCACTGTCAGGACTTTCAATGCTTAACAAGAGTATATTTTTTCTGAAGTTCATCTTCATAGAGCGGAAACTTTCACTTGACATAAGAGAGAGTCTGTCTAGACTTTCAAGGAAAAGCGCTGTGTTTATAGTTGCACAATTTAATTTGTCTGATTGTGGAATAACCTTTTCATAATCAGGAAAATCACCTTCTAACAATTGTGATGTTAATGTTGTCCTTTCTGATTGTAAAACAACCTGGTTTTTAGAGAAAAACATAGTAATTTCTGATTCCTTAAAGATAAGAGGCAGAACATCAGTAAGACGTAACGGCAAAATAAGTTTAATTTCAATATCCCCGTCTACCTGTTTTCTAACAAATGAGAGTCGTCTTGTATCAGTACCTACCATACAAAACAATCCATTCTTTACATCAATAAGAACACCTCTAAAAAACATTCTTGGTTCAATAGGATTTACACAATAACTTGTTTTTTTAATCATTTCAAAAAGGTCAGAGGTTGAAATAGACATTTTTCCAGAACCTGAAAGTGTTTCGACTTCTGATGGAAGTTTTGGGTATTCATCAACATTCATCAGAAGAAATTTATACTGAAATGATTTATTGTCTATTATTGCGTGAGTTTCTGTTTGCACTATTTTAACCTTATCTTCTGGTATTTTTTTTATTAGGGAAATAAAATTTTTACCTGGAACAAGCATTGTTCCTCTATCTTTAACGCTTGCTTCTGCAAATATTTTAATTGTTAGCTGCAAATCAGTAGCCGTAAAGGTTATTCCCTCTTTTTTTGCTTCTATAAGTATGCCACCTGTTGAATTTATAACAGGTTTTTGAGGTAAAACCTTCCCTATTTTTTCAAGCGCGCTAACAAGCGTTTGTTTTTCTATAATTATTTCCATATTATCTCCTTTTTTCGTAATAAAAATAACAATATCTGTGAATTATATGTAAATTTATGTTAATCATATACTTGGGTTGTTAATAATATGTTTATAATTATGATTTAAGTGTGTTAATAATCTTGTCAACAATAGAACGAATGTTTTCATTGTTTTCTATTTCACTACTTATTTTTTTACAGGCATGAATTACTGTTGTATGGTCTTTTCCCCCAAATTCTTCAGCGATAGATGTCAGGGAACTACCTGTTAATGTTCTTGAAAGATGCATGGCTATCTGGCGGGGAATAACGAGATTTTTTATTCTTCTCTGACTTTTCAGGTCATGTATACTTATTCTGAAGTATTCTGCAACAACCTCCTGTATTCTTTGTACTGTGATTATCTTTTTCTGAGAGATTAACATCTCTTTAAGATATTCCTTTGTTGTGTCAATAGTTAATTCTTTCTCAAAGAGCAATGAAACAGCAACAAGTCGATTAAGAGCGCCCTCGAGCATTCTAATATTTCCAATGATATTATCAGCAATGTAAAATATTACATCATCACTCAAAGTAATATTCTTTGTTTCACACTTTTTCTTTAATATAGCAACACGTGTTTCAAAATCAGGTGGTTGAAGGTCAACAACAAGCCCCCATTCAAATCGTGAAACAAGCCTTTTTTCAAGAGAGGCAATCTCCTTTGGGGGTCTATCACTCGATAAAACGATTTGTTTTCTCTGGTCATAGAGCGCGTTAAATGTATGAAAAAACTCTTCCTGTGTCCCTTCTTTTCCAGCAAGAAAGTGTATATCATCTATCAAAAGGATGTCTGTGTTTCTAAACTTATTTCTGAATAGATGTGTTGTTTTGGTTTGGATACTATGAATAAACTGGTTAACAAAAATTTCACAGGATAAATATACAACCTGAGCATGTGTAACGGATTTTGCAAGATGACCAATTGCCTGCATTAGGTGCGTTTTGCCAAGCCCAACGTCTCCATAAATAAATAAAGGGTTATAAGCAACTCCAGGTGCCTGTCCTATTGCTAAACTTGCAGCATGCGCGAGACGATTGCAAGGTCCAACAACAAAGGTCTCGAATACATAATCAGGGTTAAGGTTTTCTTCAGATTCTTTTGTATTTGTATAAGAAAGATCACCTGTTTTTTGCTCCTGATATGTTTCTGTTCCTGGCATCATCCATCGTATATCTGGTTCAAAACTAAAAACCTCTGTGAGTATATTCTTGAAACTATCCAGAAAAGGAATAAGACCTTTATAAAATAGTTGATTTGGGATTTCTATATAAAGAATATTTCCATCTATCTTATTGATTTTCAATGGTTTAAACCAGATATCAATAACCCTATCGTTCTTTAGTTCTTCTCTAAGTTTTATTAACACGCTTTCCCACTGTTTCCACAAGTTATCCACAGCTTTCTCCATTACTTATTCGCTCCACAACAACGTTTATATTTTTTTCCACTTCCGCATGGGCATGGTTCATTTCTTCCGATTTTTCTACCATTTCTTTTTATAGGCATCTGTTTTACAGGTACAGGTGAGGATGCTGGTTCATTTTTGACAGAATCAAACTGATTCATTTCTTGATGGGAATATTGTCCAGAGACAACCGAGGGAACAGGTACTTTTGCAATGGTTTTTTCAGTTACCTTGACCCTGAAGATATGTGTTAAGACCGCCTGTCTTATTGATTTAAGCATATCTTCAAATAAGATAAATGCCTCCTGTTTATAGGCAACCAGAACATCCCGCTGGCCATAGGCGCGAAGCCCTATACCTTCCCTTAATTCATCTATAGAACGAAGGTGTGATTTCCATCTATGGTCTATTGCTTGCAGGAAAACAAATCGCAGAATTTCGTAAAATAGGTCTCCGAGGGCTTGCTTTTGATCCTGAAGAGAACTGTTAACCCAATTTTTTATATTGTCCTCTATATCATTTCGCCATATCTGGATATCTCTTATTTTCTCTGGTAGAGAAATGTCCATAGAAACATTAAAGATATTCTTCAAGTATGTTGATAGTCCTTCAAGATTCCATGTATCTGGTTTTGCTTGTTCATTAAGGTGTTCATTTATTGCCTGTGATATTTCCTCTTCCATAAAATCCGAAAGATACCTGTCCATATTGTTTCCTGAAAGAACATCCTGTCTTATACCATATATAACCTTTCTTTGCTGATTTAAAACATCATCAAACTCAAGAAGTTGTTTTCTTATCTCGAAATTCCTCGCTTCAACCTTTTTCTGTGCGTTACTTATCATCTTTGTAATCAAAGGATGCTTGATCTTCTCTCCCTCAGGAAGTTGACTCATAATTCCCTTCAGACGATCTGAACCAAAGATTCTGAGAAGATCATCCTCGAGAGAAAGATAAAACCGTGCTGAACCAGGATCTCCCTGCCTTCCTGCTCTTCCCCTTAGCTGGTTATCTATTCTTCTTGCCTCGTGTCTTTCTGTTCCAATTACGTGCAACCCGCAATCAATGGAAGGACTTGTTTTACACTCTGAAAACTTCCTTTCCTTAAAACAACTCGAACAATCATCCTCACAAAGAATACAACATTTGCTTTGGCCTGTTTCAGGAGATATACAACGGTTGTCAACAACGTCTTTCCCGAGAACAATATCTGTTCCCCTGCCAGCCATATTGGTTGCAATTGTAACAGCAAACTTCTGGCCTGCTTTCGCAATTATTTCTGCTTCTTTTTCATGGTGTTTTGCATTCAATACCTGATGAGGAATGTTCTTCCTTAAAAGAATTCTACTGAGTCGCTCTGATTTTTCTATAGATGTTGTACCAACCAGGACTGGTCTACCCTTTTTATGGAGATTTTCTATTTCTGTTGCCACTGCATCAAACTTATCTTTTTCTGCTTTGTATATCTCATCGTCAAACTCTCTCCTGTTTAAGGGTTTATTCGTTGGAATAACAAAAACATCCATCTTGTATATTGTTTTAATCTCAATTGCCTCTGTAAGGGCTGTTCCTGTCATTCCCGCAAGTTTCTCGTAAAGACGGAAATAATTCTGAAAAGATATTGTTGCAAGTGTCTGGTTTTCGCTTTCTATTGGTACATTTTCTTTTGCTTCAACTGCCTGATGGAGTCCATCTGACCATCTTCTGCCAGGCATCAGTCTACCTGTGAACTCATCCACAATAATAACCTTACCCTCTTTAACTATGTATTGATCATCTTTTTGATAGAAGTTGTGAGCTCTTAATGACTGGACTATATGATGAACTATTTCTGTGTTTGAGATGTCATAGAGATTTTTTACGTTTAACATCTTTTCGCATTTTGCGACACCTGCATCTGTAAGGCTTGCTGTTTGACTTTCCTCGTCCACAGTGTAGTCCTCATCTTTTTTCAGTTGTCTTACGACTCTATCAATATCATAGTAAAGAGATACTGACTCTTCTGAAGGACCAGAAATAATTAAAGGGGTTCTTGCTTCATCTATCAGGATACTATCCACCTCATCAACAATTGCGTAATTAAGAGGTCTCTGGACCTGATCTTCCGGCCTCCACGCCATATTGTCCCTGAGATAATCAAAACCAAATTCATTGTTTGTTCCATATGTTATGTCTGCCTGGTAGGCTTTTTTTCTTTCCTGTGGCTGCATATCATGCTGTATAAGTCCAACACTCAAGCCCAGTGTTTCAAAAACAGGACCCATCCAGAATCTGTCTCTTTTTGCAAGGTAATCATTTACTGTGACGAGGTGACAACCTTTTCCTGTAAGGGCATTAAGATATAAAGGAAGTGTTGCAACAAGGGTTTTTCCTTCTCCTGTTGCCATCTCTGCAATATGTCCCTTATGAAGCACAATTCCACCGATAATCTGTACATCAAAGTGCCTCATATTAAGAACTCTTTTTGCAGATTCTCTTACAACTGCAAATGCCTCTGGCAGAATTGAATCCAGGGGTTCGCCTTTTGAGATTCTCTCACGAAAATAGTCGGTCTTTGCTCTTAATTGGTCTGCTGTGAGGGTTTGTATTTCTGGTTCAAGGGCATTGACCTTTTGCAGAAGTTCGATAACCTCGTTCATAAACAGAAATTTGTTTCTGTTTAGAACTCTATTAATCCAGAGTCGTGTTCCTGGATTAAGAGCCGTCAATTTTTTTAGAAGGTTTTGATAGTATTCCATAGGGACCATCTCATATGCCGGGGGGCAGAATCGAACTGCCCACGCCAGCCTTTTCAGGGCTGCGCTCTACCACTGAGCTACCCCGGCTTTGAGGATATTATTTGTAATGATTCAACGCTATGTGTCTTTAACGAGCATCTGACACGATCTTTGTTACTGCTGTCTATTCAGGGTTAACCATTGTTTAGTATATGCACAATAATTATATTAAATCAGTTTCTCATGATTCTGATAAAAAGTCAAGTGATTGTACAGGTAGGGTACATAGGTAACACTTTTTGTTCTGAAAAAAGAAATCAAAAGGTGTCTGGTATTTTAATGATTCATGAGGTCTTTTGAAATTATATTCTATAAGCCACTCTGTAAGCAAGGGATTAAGTATTTCT
>MWDQ01000116.1 GCA_002070645.1 candidate division TA06 bacterium ADurb.Bin131 | reverse complement strand
ATGCAACAAATTCTCGGATATATTTTTCAAAATCTATGCTATTGCTTTATTCCCTTCCTTTGTAAAGGAAGGTCAAGATGGATTTGCCTACGTTTCCCCTTCATAAAATCCCCCTTGCCCCCTTTTTCAAAGGGGGAACTTGTGGGTAAGGGATAGATAAAGGGGGCAAGGGGGATTTAGATGAGGAGGGATATAAAAACTTTTTTTCCTTTACAAGGAAGAGAAAAACAAAAATTGCAAGAGGTAAAGTGAAAAATGCAAGATTAAGAACTCAAGAATATTTCATTTTGACTCTTGCGGAAAATCTCCTCTGATGCCTTTCAATAAAAAGATTCTATTTGAATTATAAGTTATATATTCCTGCCTGATTTTATCATCTGAAAAATGAGATTTTCTACTCAACATGAGATTCATCTATTGAAAATTTTTACAATACTATTAGAATAAATATTAAAGATGTTCTTTTATTAACAAAATTATGGAGGATACTCATGCCTTATGGACCTGGCTTTCATAGAGCAGGATTTGGGCCTGATCAGGAGAATAAAACAGGTTATAAGGTGCGCATAACAAGGTTGTTCAGTTATTTAATCCCATATAAGATACAGATTGGATTTGCTTTACTTATTTCAATATGTGTCACTGCTTTAAACCTACTCCCACCCAGATTGATAGGATTGATAATTGATAGTGCTGTAAACAAAAAACAAATCATTGTTCTATACAAAATGTGTTTTCTTCTTCTTGCCACATATATATCTGTTAATATTCTCAATGGTATAAAGATATATCTAATGGGAAAACTTGGACAAAACATCACCTATGATCTCTGGCAGGAGGTTTATAGAAATGTTCATCGACTTTCTTTCAGATTTTTTGATGAGAGTCAGACAGGAAATATTATGTCGAGGATTACAAATGATGTAACAGCAATTGAAAGAGTGATAGTGGATGGCCTGGATACAACAATAATCGCATTTTTTACACTTGTTGGAATAAGTATTGTTTTATTCAAAATAAACTGGAAACTTGCCCTGATTACAATGGTACCCGTACCTGTTCTTGCTTTAATAGCATATTTGATAACAGTTAAAGCCCACGCAATATACAGAGAGGTAAGAAAAAAAATGGGTGAAATTAGTGCCCTCCTGCAGGAAAATATCTCGGGTATAAGGGAAACAAAAAGTTTTGTTAGAGAGGAATATGAAATTAACCGCCTGGAGGCAAAGAGTAATGAATACGTAAAAACAAACATTCAGGCAATTAAACTCTGGGCAACATTTTCTCCTGCAATAGTTACAGCAACTGCATTGGGAACATTTCTTGTTCTTCTTTTCGGAGGTAAGATTGCAATCGAAACAGGAAATCTATCAACAGGAGACATAGTATCTTTTCTTTTTTATCTCGGACTTTTTTATCAACCAATTCATCAATTAAATATGGTTAATCATATGCTTCAACACGCAAGGGCTTCAAGTGAAAGGGTCTTCGAAATTATTGATGCAGAACCAGATGTAAAAGAGGTAGAAAATGCATTAAGTTTACAAAAATGTTCAGGAGAAGTAGTGTTTGATAATGTGCATTTTTCATATAGAAAAGGCGTTGAGGTATTACACGGTATAAGTTTTGAAGCAAAAAAAGGAGAAACCATTGCCCTGGTCGGACCAACAGGCGCAGGAAAAACTACAATTATAAATTTGATTCCGCGTTTTTATGATGTTGATTCAGGAGAAATACGGATTGACGGTATTGACATTCGTAGGTATAAGATTAAAGACCTTAGGAAAGCAATTGGAATCGTAATGCAGGAACCATTCCTTTTCAGTGGTACAATTATGGAAAATATTTGTTATGGAAAACTGGAAGCAACCTTCGATGAAATCGTCAATGCAGCCAAACTTGCTAATGCGCACGATTTCATAATAAAACTCCCTGATGGTTATCAACACCAGATTGGTGAAAGAGGAATAAAACTATCTGTTGGAGAAAAACAACGGATTGCAATAGCAAGGGTTATCCTGAAAAACCCTCCAATCCTTATATTTGATGAAGCCACATCCTCTGTAGATAATGAAACAGAAGCCATGATTCAACAGGCAATAAGTCGATTGCTAAAAAACAGAACATCATTTGTGATTGCTCATCGCCTTTCAACAGTAATAAACGCACATAAAATCCTCGTGATAAACAATGGATATATTGTGGAACAGGGTACCCACAAAGAATTATTGCAGAAATCAGGATTGTATGCAAAGCTTTATGAGATACAGTGGAAACGAAAACCCCAGCAAGAAGTAGTAAAAAATATAGAATAGGACCATAATACTGGAGATGCAAGATTGCAAAATGTAAAACATATGAGAGAAAAAAGATTTTTAGCAGTCCCGTCTAATAACTCAGGAGGGAAAAATGATAGATGCCTCCAATGTAAAGGTTGGTTCTTTTATAAAGAAAGATAATGAAATATTTCAAATCATTGAAATAGAAACAAAAGCAGGCCCTGCAAGGTTTTCAAATTATATTCATATCAAGATTAAAAATCTCAAAACAAATAAAATACTCGAAATGAAACTAATGCCCGAAGAAAAATTAGAAAATCTTGATCTCCAGCATATATATCTTGAATATCTTTATTCAGATGGAGAAAATCTTTGTTTTATGAATCCTCAAACATACGAGCAGTTTGAAATACCTCAACATATGATTGGAAACTTCAAGGATTTTTTGAAAGAGGGAACAAAAGTAAGATTTGAAATATATGAAGACACTCCAGTTAATGTAATAATACCTGAAACAGTGGAGTTAAAGGTTATAAGTACTGGCAGTGGGGTAAAGGGCGAAACAGACACAACCTATAAAAACGCTGTGCTGGAAAACAATATGGAAATCCTTGTTCCTCATTTCATCAAAGAGGGCGACATTATTAAGGTATCAACATCAACAAAACACTATGTTGAAAGGGTTCATAAGTAAACAAAAATTTGCTAATACTCCTGACATAACTTAATATATATTAAAAAATAGGTATCCAGTCAACCACATTGTCTGAGAAATAAGAAGATAGGAAAATAATGATTAAGGATGTAAAAATAAAAAAACTCTCGTTTATAGCAGATGAAAGGGGCCGGCTTCTCGAAATTTTACGAAGTGATGATGAAATCTTCGAAAAATTCGGTCAGGTTTATATTACAACCTGTTATCCTGGTGTAATAAAGGCATGGCACCTTCATTATCTTCAAAATGATAATATGATTGTGGTTTCAGGAATGGCAAAGATCGTACTTTGCGATTTAAGAGAATCAAGCCCAACAAAAGGTGAAATAAATGAGTTTGTAAGCGGAGATTTTAATCCTATTCTTGTTCACATACCTGTTAATGTCTATCATGGATTTATGTGTATCTCTGAAAAAGAAGCAATAGTCCTGAATGTGCCAACACTCCCATATAACCATAATTCTCCGGATGAATATAGAATCCCATTTGATACAAAACAAATCCCGTACAGATGGGAAAGGAAAAACCGCTAATGAAAGGCGTAATACTGGCAGGAGGGCTGGGAAGTCGCCTTTTTCCTCTAACAAAGGTTACAAATAAGCATCTTCTTCCTGTTTATAACAAACCAATGATTTATTATCCGCTTGAAACCCTTGTACAGGCAGGGATAAAAGACATTATGGTTATAACAGGAGGTACATCTTCTGGAGATTTTATGAGGCTGCTTGGAAATGGGAAAAACTTTGGGCTTAAACACCTGTTATACACCTACCAGGAAGGTGAGAAAGGAATTGCCCATGCTTTGGCTCTTGCGGAACATTTTGCGGCAGGAGACAAAATCATTGTTATGCTCGGCGATAATATAATAGAAAAAGACATTAAGAAAGAAGTTGACATCTTTGACAGGCAAGAAAAAGGAGCAAGAATCCTTTTGAAAGAAATTGATAAACCCGAACGTTTCGGCGTCGCGGAAATCAGGGACAATAAACTGGTAAGAATCATCGAAAAACCAGCAATCCCTCCCTCCAAAATGATTGTAACAGGAATATATATGTATGATCATCAAGTATTTGAGTTCATAAAAACGCTAAAACCCTCAGCAAGAGGGGAACTTGAAATTACAGATGTTAACAATAGATATATAGAAAAAGGCCAAATGAGTTTTGGGATTCTTAAAGGATGGTGGACAGATGCTGGAACCTTTGACTCACTGTTAAGGGCAAATATCCTTGTTGCAAAACAAAGGAGTAAACGTTGAAAATAGCAATAACAGGTGGAGCCGGATTTATTGGCTCAAACTTCACTTCTTTTATATGTAAAAAATATAAACAATCACAGATATTAAATATCGATAGGATGACATACGCTGCAAATCCTTTGACATTACAGATACTTAACAAACTACCAAACCATAGGTTTATCAAGATAGATATATGCGATAGTAAAGGTATTGAAGAACTTCTAAGCGGATACGAAATTATAGTGCATTTTGCTGCTGAAACACATGTGGATAGATCTCTTGAAAATACCAGAGATTTCCTTACCACCAACATCTCCGGGACACTCAGTATACTTGAGACAATAAAAAAAATAAAATCTATCAAACGTTATATACACATCTCCACAGATGAAGTGTATGGAAGCATTCAATCAGGTTCTTTCACAGAGGAATCAAAGATAAATCCAACAAACCCCTATTCTGTCAGTAAGGCCTCTGCAGATTTTCTGGTTCTTTCATATTTCAGATATTTCAATATTCCTGCTATTATTATAAGATCAACAAATAATTTTGGCCCATTTCAACACCCTGAAAAGTTTATTCCCCTGGCAATAACAAACGCTCTTGAAGGCAAAAAAATTCCACTTTATGGAGATGGGAAACAAACAAGAGAATGGATATTTGTTTATGATACCTGCAGGGCTATAGAAATGCTTATTAATAATGGAGAACCAGGGCAAATATACAATGTTTCTGCACATCAGGAAAAAACCAATATCGAAACACTCAAAAAAATTTTGAAGATGCTCGAAAAGGATGAAAATCTTATACTGAATGTTCCTGATAGACCATCTCATGACGTAAGATATAGCATTGCGACTGAAAAAATCGAAAAACTCGGTTTTAAGAGTATATACAGTTTTGAAAATGGGTTAAAAGAAACAATCAAGTGGTATAAAGAAAATCAGCAGTGGTGGAAACACATAAAAAACAGTACTGGATTCCGACAATATTATAAAGCAAGGTATCCTTCTCTATGAAAGTCATTATAACAGGTGGAACAGGTCTTGTTGGAAGGTATCTCTCTAAAATGTTTGATGATAAAGATGTTGTTATTGCTTCACGCAATAACTGTGATATAACAGATTTCTCATCTGTAAAATATCTTTTTTATAGAACAAAACCAGACATGGTTTTCCACCTCGCAGCATTTACTGATGTTGATAAATCCGAAGAAAATCCTGCCCTTGCTCTTAAAACAAATGTAAGCGGAACAAATAATATCGCAATAATGGCGGATAAACTAAAATCGTATGTTGTCTATGTGAGCACTGATTTTGTTTTTAACGGGGAAAAAACTTCCCCCTATAGTGAAAATGACACCCCGAATCCACTTTCAATATATGGGAAAACAAAACTTGAAGGAGAACGTTTAGTATCAGGTTTCTGTAAAAAATACTGCATTGTTAGAACATCGAGAGTTTTTGGAAAAAACGGCAGAAATTTTGCAAGTATTCTGCCATTAAAACTTAAAAGCAAAATAAAAATTACAATAACGACTGACCTTGTCAATTCTCCAACATATGCCAGAGATCTTTCTAAGGCATTATTTGAAATCGGAAGAGAAAGATTTCAAGGAGTGTTAAATTTCTGTAATTCTGGATGGTGCAACTGGTATGAATTTGGCCTGTATATATGCCAGTACTATAATCTTGATCCTTCATTACTCACCCCAATTAGTATAAGAAATTTTCACGATTCAACCGCACCAAGACCTGCTTTTTCAGCACTCAACACATCGTTATTCAGTAAACTTTTCTTTGAGCCAAGGTCATGGCAGATTGCCTTACAGGAATTCCTAAAATACGAAATTTCTTGACTGGTTTCAGTTTTCTTCCTATAATAAAAGGACAAAAAAATAAGTCCCAGGTAAAGCAATTTTGAAAAAGGACTTAATTATAAATTGAAAAATGCAAAGTAAAAACTGAAATAAAGAAAAATTATGCAATTTAACTTTGCATTTTATAATGAATATTTTATGCATTACGAAGAATTGAGCCCCCATCGACTAGAGGCCCAGGTCACCACTCTTTCAAGGTGGTAGCGCCGGTTCGATTCCGGCTGGGGGCGCTTATATACCATAGATAAGATGGGTTCAGGGAGATACTGAACAGGGAATTAAAAATCCTCCCCAACCCTCCTTTTACAAAGGAAGAGAGCATATTTCCCTCTGAAAGAGGAAATACCCTCACCCTGCCTCTCCCAACGAGAGAGAAGAACAAGGTTCCCCCTTTTATAAAGGGGGCGAGGGGGATTTCCAGGATGAGAAAAATATAGAATTGCAAAATGCAAAGTGTAAAATAAAGAATGTAGTGAACACCTTCAGGCGCAATATATTTATAGTGCCAAGGGAAAAAACACAATGCTAAAGATCCTCGCTACATTCCTTTCATTGCAAATGCAAAATAAAAGAACGATTTCGACAATATTTATACTGTAAAAAAGGAATATAAAATGGAGAATATCTGGGTTTCAAGCTGGAAACACTGCGACTGGGTTGGGAAAACAGATCTTATAATTCTTATATTACTCTCAATATATAGCTGGGCAATTATAATTGATAGGTCTATGCTCTTCAAAAGAATTAGAAGAGCGAATGAAAAATTTCTTAATCTCTTTTACGAAGGCAAGGTCGCAAATGTTCCCAATTCACCGTGGTCAAAAGTGCTTTCTAAGACACTCAGCGAAAAAGCAAAACATAATCTTACAAATGAACGGTTGCTAACAACCCTTAAAAGATTTGGCAATGAGGAAATTAACTTGCTTAGTGGAAGGATAGATTTTTTACTTTCAGTTTCGGCTGTTGCACCATTTATGGGATTACTTGGGACTGTATGGGGAATATTAATGGCATTCCACAAGATAGGGCTTACGGGGACATCTTCTATTTCAATAATAGCAAGTGGTATATCTGAAGCACTTATTGTAACATTTGTTGGGTTGCTGGTTGCCATACCTGCAGCGCTTGGTTATAATTATCTTGATGAACAAAGGCAAAAAATTCAAATACAGGGCGACGAAGTTTTGGAATCATTTTATAATACACTAAAACAATGAAACGAAATTTTTTTCTTCAATCCGGTCATAGAGAAAATGCTCTTAATAAAATAAACATTGTTAACTTTGTCGATGTTGCCCTTACCCTTGTTATTATTTTATTGATGATATCCCCAATGATAGAGCAGGGAATGGAGGTCAGATTGCCAAGCTCAGGACCAAGTAAAATTTCTGTTGGGAAAAGCGTTATACTTACAATAGCAAAGAACAGGAAAATATTTCTTGGCAATCAGGAGGTTTCGATAGAAAATCTTGAGCCGCTTGTTAGAAGTACAATTTCAAGAAATCCTGAACTCGGAATTGTGGTAAAAGGAGATAAAACTATTACATACCAGGAGTTAATAAGTGTACTGGACATCTTGAAAAGGGCTGATGTTAAAAAAATAGGACTTGCCACAGAGGCACATCCAATAAAATGAAAAAAGCCATACTGCTTTCAATTACCATTCATCTAATATTCATCTTTTCGATACTGAAAAATCCCGAGGGGAAAAAAAAGAATATGGAAAACGTTTATATAGTTGATTTATTAAATCTTCCTTCCTCCATAGAAATTTCAAATAGTCCTATTGCAGGCAATGTAATATCGTCCTTTAAACCAGAACCAGCCGAAGCATCAATTGTTACACAACCACAAAGAGTAGGATCTTCAATAAAAACAACCTCGCCAGTATTAGGAAAAACACATATTGGTTCTGGTAGAACTGGAACATCTGGAGAAAAATTCTCAGCAGAAGAATACATATCAGATATAAATAGAAGGTTAACTCAATATGGTAGTAATCAATCCACTGATGGAATCTCATCTGAAAAAACATCACAAAAATCAGGAACAACATCTGGGAAAAAACAATCCCTTGCATCAAGAATTTTCCCGCTCAATCAAAAGGAACAACCACCAGGCATGTCTGTTGGATTTCAGGGATCTTCTATTCCAGCAGGAAATATAATCCCACTTGAGTATCTTGACGAAATAAAGATTGCTATACAAAGAAAATGGAAACTTCCACCAGGTGAAAAAAACTACTCATTATCTTCAGTTGTTTCCTTCAAACTTCATAAAGACGGAACAATCACGGATATATCTCTTGAATCTACATCAGGAGTTAAAGAATTTGACGAAAGTGCTATAAGGGCAGTTAAAGAAACAGGCCGTTTATCGCCACTTCCAGATACTTATCGACTTGATTCTCTCGAGGTAGCAGTAAAATTTAACGCAAGGGGGATAGAATGAAATTAAGGTTTACAGTTTTAGGTACTATTCTGCTTGTCTGCAATTTTCTCAGTGCCCAAAATAGAATAACAATTGAGATTACTTCATCCACAGATATGAAAACTGGCGCCTGTATTTTGATAAGCGCGCAGAAAACCAGATTTTTTGAGGATTTTTCATCACAACTCTCAAAAGATCTTATTAATTCTGATTGGTTTGAGGTAAAAAATTTATCTTTTAAGGAAAACTTTTACATACAATCAGAGATTGACGAAGCATTATCAAAAAATAATGCAAGTGTTTTAATTGTTTGCAAGAACGAAGAAAAATTAAGGGTGCAGACATATGATACCCTCGAAAAAAATATGCTTTTTGAATTCTCGATGGAAACTTCTAATTCTCCTGTGCAGTTAGCCCACAGGGTAAGTGATGAGATAGTACAACGTATTACAGGTAAACCAGGAATAGCAACAAGCAAGATAATATATATAACGAGACAGGATTCTTTTTACAAACTTGCTATGGCAGATTATGATGGATCTAATCCTAATATCCTACTTTCCGCAGAGTATATCATCAATTACCCGAGATGGTTTCCAGATAAAAAGAAAATCTTATTTTTATCTTACAGAAAAACATTTCCCTCTCTTGAGTCTATTGATTTAACAACGAGGCAAATAAAAACATTTGTTTTTGAACCTGGCCTTAATGCGTGTGCTTCATTTTTCAGGAATAAAAATCAGGCAGTGGTTGTTTTAAGTAAAAGCGGAAGACCTGATATTTATCTTGTTGATCTTGAAGGAAATATTCTAAAAAGATTAACAGAAAAAAAAGGTATCAATGCCTCGCCCAGTGTTTCCCCTGATGGTAAACAAATTGCCTTTGTTTCAGATAGAGACGGGAAGGTAAAGTTATGGGTGATGAATCCAGATGGCTTGAATGTAAGAAAGATTGATATACCATCAAACTATGTTACTGCTCCAGCGTGGTCGCCTGACGGAGAATATCTGGCATACACTGTTAGGTATGGAACACAAATGTTTATAGAAACATATCATTGGCCAACAGGAAAGAGACGTCTTCTCACATCCAGTATTTCCTGGGCAGAGGCGCCATCATGGGCACCAGACAGCAGGCATATACTTTTTACGAGACAACAAAATTATATAAATTCATTGTGGTGTGTTGATATTTATTCTCTCAGATTAAGAAAGGTCGTTGACAATGCATGGAGCAGTTGCTGGGATGTTCGTTGACAAAAAAAAGATGTCTGATACAATAAAGAAAACACAAGTGTTCAAAAAATATTAAATAAAAAACAGGATCTAACATTAGATAATGGAGATAGAAAATAGGATTATACCAAGCCATATAAAAACAAAAGATTTGCCAGAAATGATTTATTGTAATATATTAAGAGTAGACGAAATCCTATTTTATAATTTTTAAACAAAAACTTTTGCTATAAAAGAGGTTAAAAGGAGGGAAAATGAGAAAAGAATGGTTTGGCTTTTTAATTGTTTTTGCGTTAATTATGTCTGGGTGTTGCCCATTTTCAAAAAAACCTGTCACAAAGGAACCAGAAACGCAACAAACAACAACTCCACCACAAACAGTTAAACAACCTGAACCAACAAAAACACAAGTCCCTGTAAAAACGTCCCAAGAACCATCCACCGCAACAGAAACAGAAAAGTTCATCGCTATCACAGATGGAGAACTTCCTCCGACAAAACCGCCTGTTGAATCTCCAAAGTTTGTGCCAGCAAGTTTTGAACCCATATATTTTGATTTTGATAAATACAACATAAGAGCAGATCAACAACCAAAACTTA
>MWDQ01000115.1 GCA_002070645.1 candidate division TA06 bacterium ADurb.Bin131 | reverse complement strand
ATAGGAACCAAACAGGTTTCACCTTTAATATTGGCGCAGTAAGTATCTGGTATATAAACCTTAGTTTTCGCAATTACCGCTATATCATAAGTATTTTTTCCATCTTCACTCGCACCTGTTATTTCTAATGGATAAGTATCAGGTTTTATACTTTCTGAAAGATGGATATTCAGGATTGAATCAAAAGGAACAACCCCGTTCCCAGGATGAAAACTTAGTGCAATACCTGTCTCAGGAATTTTTTCTGCAGATAAATTTACCACTTTAGAATATTGTCCTACTGGATTTACAGAAATTAGTACTTGAGTTTCAACAAAGGTGTCGGCATCAAGCACAACATCAACAATATTTCTGTCAAGTTCAAGAACAAAACCAACCTGTTTAAATACAGCAGTTATTTGTTTTGGGGTGTTCATTGTAACAGTTAAGGTTGGATTACTTCCTGCTTCTACACCATTAATAAGCCATTTTTCAAAAATATAGCCAGGATTTTGAACATAGGTACAGGTAATTATTTGACCAGTGTCATACCAGTTTTCTTGTGCTGTTGGATTTACAGTTATTGTTCCACAAGTAGCAGGTTCAGCGCTGTATGTCAAAAGATATTGTGTTTTCCAATTCCAGGTAAGAGTAGAATCTTGATATATTGTAAATGATGTTGAATTGCTGGTTCCTGAAGAAGGTACACTGCCTGTTCCTGTCCATCCAGAGCAAACATACCTTGTTCCAGAAGGACCTGATACAGGTGAATTTACACTGGCACTTATTAAAGTTCCAGAAGCATAAATATGAGTTCCTGTTGATGGATTAGGGATTCCATATAAAGAGGAAATATTTAATTGTGCCTGGAATGTTCCTGTGAAATTCTGGTTTGTTTGACTAGAATTCAGGGGTGTGTATGTTTTGTTGACAGGGGAAAATGTATAGCGATTAAGTACAGGGGTTATTGTATAATTTCCTGGCATAAGGTCAGTAAACTCGTAGTAACCATTGGAATCAGGGTTTGTGGTCTTATTTACGGTTCCAGTAAGATTTAGAGAAGCCGCGGACACTAAGGAGGTTCCACCAGTCAGGGATACATATCCTGAAATCCTATATCCGCTCACAGCAAAATTTCCATTAACAGCATTATGGGCAATGTGTTGGGCATTGGTATCAGCGAGTTTATGAACAGTAAAACTAAGGTTAGTTGAATTTCCAGGATTTCCAACAACATTAAACTGTAGTATGCTTAAACTGCCAGAAACACTACCGAGTGCCGTAGATGAAGCACCTATGACACTTATCTGGCCTGCTTGCGGATTTACCTGTAGTAACCAGCCATTTGTTAAACTTCCTGCAACTGCTCCTGTTGCATTCAAAACAGAGTTATCAAAGGTAACAGTAAACTGAAATCCTGCAATACTATTAGCATTATCAATATTTATTGGTATCTGCACTGTTGTTGTTCCAGGATTAACGTTTGTATTTGGAATAGATACTGTTGCTCCGAATACAGATGCAGACATCAAGACAAACATCATTATACCCAACCAGCCAATTTTCTTCATTTCTCCTCCCTTTTGTATATTAACCTACTTTGTTTGATAAAATTTTACTGTGTTTATTTGGTCCTGTCAAAAAATTTTTTTAATCCAGTCCGATTGCTTTTCTTAATACAAGAATAACATCGGTTATATCCACTATCCCATCATTATCCATATCACCTTTTGTGCCTGTTGTGTCTAAAACAATGGACTTAAACATTCCATAAACATCTCCCCCTGAAAGAATCATATCCTCTTCCTCTTCATCTAATGTGAAGTTAAGATTATCGTTTATTAAAGCTAAATATTTTCCGTTAACAAATCCAAGTACGCCACCAAACTGATGACCGATTTCATTATAAATCGCAATTTCTGAACTCAACAAATTTCCGTCCTTGCCGACAATTCTACCAATAATATCCCATCCTGTTGTATTGTTATTATACCTATTCCAGGTAATAAGATAATTTGTTCCATCAAATGTGGCTGACGGAGCAATAATATTATCTGGAGAAGATACCTCGCTTATAGAAATCACTCCACTTTTTGGATTTCCTGATTTATCAAAAAATTGTCCAAAAATAACCCATTCTTCTGATGTTTCCCCGCCTATTTCATCGGGCCAGATAATGAGATAATTTGTTCCATCAAATGCAACAGCACAGGGATTATCACTTGGTGAAAGACTTGCATTTATAGAGAAATTAGTATTTATAACACCTGCATCAGGATTTACAAATGCTCCTCTAATTTCAGAATCACCCACATCTTCGGTCCATACAACAATAAAATTTGTTCCGTCAAATGCTAAATTACCAATGCCTCCGTGCTCTTTGCCACAGCCAGTACTAATTCTAAACTCAGTACCAACTGAACCAGATTTTGTTATTATCTTCCCGAAAACAACGCTTTTTCCGTCCACACCCTCTTTATTATAAACAACAAGGTATTTCCCTCCGCCAAATCCAATATGTCCAATACTTTCTATGCCTGATGAAATTGAAATTTCTGAACCAACAAAGGATCCGGATTTAGTTATGAATCGTCCTTTTAAGGCATTTCCATTTTGCCATACAACGAGGTAATTTGTTCCATCAAATGCTATTGCGCAAAATGTCGGGCCCTCACTAGAAATTGCACCAATGGTTATTTTCCCTCCAACCAGACTTCCATTCTGAGAAAACATTTGTGCTTTTAATATAGCACTATCCTCGGTTCCTTCTACAATTCCCACGAGAAAATTCGTTCCATCAAATGCTCCTTCTAAACAAATCTCATCGCTTTTAGTATTTGCTATAGGAAACTTTTCCTGTGCAAATATTTCTCCTGAAACTCCAGAAAACAAAATACATAACAACCAGATTGCCTTCAATCCTTTCATCTTATCCTCCTTGTATAATAAAGTACTTCCAAAATTTTTATTCTTACACTTCTCTTTTTCACTTGCCTTTTCTCTCCAGCCACGAGAAGAACTATTTTTCTCTATTTTTTTACCAATGTACATGGTTAGTCAATCCCTAATGCTTTTCTTAATACGAGAATAACATCAAAGATGTCAACTACTCCATCCTTATTCATATCAGCATTATCAACTGATGGATCTATTTCGAGAGCCTGTCTCAAACACAAAATTACATCAAAAATATCAACAATAGAGTCATGGTTGAAGTCTCCCTTTATACCAGGAAGGACAATTCCATTTTCACTGACATAAGGCATACTGCGTGCTTCTTTATCTGCAATATTGACGCTTTCAAGAATAATTGGTACACCCTCTTCAGGGATATTTCCAACAACAGAAAATGTTACTGTGCAGATGCTACCCTTACCACCTTCGAGTCCTTGCAATGCTTTATTAACTCCTTTGATTAGTATTTCACCTTGATTTGTAGAATCATTAATATTCCAGTTAGTAGTTAATTCACCTTGTTTCACATTCATTACATTAAGCACATTTTTATCATAAATAATTTTTATTTGAAATCCTGCGAGTCCTTTAGCAGTGGATATATTAATAGGAACCAAACAGGTTTCACCTTTAATATTGGCGCAGTAAGTATCTGGTATATAAACCTTAGTTTTCGCAATTACCGCTATATCATAAGTATTTTTTCCATCTTCACTCGC
>MWDQ01000114.1 GCA_002070645.1 candidate division TA06 bacterium ADurb.Bin131 | reverse complement strand
TCGACACGACTCTTTTAGGAGGGGGCAAGCCCCCTCCTAAGGATCCGCAACTGCGGATCGATTCTCCCCCAAACATGAGGAAATTCTTCCCTCATACTCCCTTGCAGTGTGCTGTAATGCGTTTTCAAATGTATCCTTGCTATTGGAAACAGCACACTAGAGTCGTGTCTTATAAATCTCTTTATTTTTGTTCTTTCTCTCGCCACGACTCTTTTAGGAGGGGGCAAGCCCCCTGCCTAAGGATCCGCAGTACATTGCGGACCCATTCTCCCCCAAACATGAGGAAATTCTTCCCTCATACTCCCTTGCAGTGTGCTGTACTTTGTCTTCAAATGTATCTACGGCTTTTAGAGACAGCACACTAGAAATGCCCGTATTCTTCCTTGACAGGAAATTTTTACAAGGTATAACAAAGATAAAAGTAAGAGAAGATAAATGAACTTTTTTAGATTTTGAATCTGGTTTGAATTTTTACAGAATAAATAAGATAATAATATTAAATAAAAACCTGATAAGATACCCTGCGTAAGTTTCCTGTATAAATGGTTGGAAAATAATTAAGAGATTGCGAAATCTGAAATTAAAAAAGCAGAAGTATACAGCAATTACCTTCACGCGGATCTATTTTAGATTGAGAAAAAAAAGATTCTCCAGTCCCTGTTTTGAAGAAGGAGGAAGAACTTTATCTTGACACTTATAAAGGTCCTACCATAAGGATGGAGTGAAGATTTGTCAAGAGTCAAGAGTTGACCCCGTTTTAGGAAAAAGGACAAATGACAAAGAGAGAAAGGGTCGAAAAGACAATGGATTTCCAGGAAACAGACAGAACTCCGATATATGACCTTTTAAGATGTGATGCTGCCTTTGAATATTTCAGTGGAGAAAAACTTCCGACTCTCTCAAAAGATCCTGAAACAGGGGAAAAACTTCTGAAGATTGTTGGCAAGGCAATAAACAAACTTCTTGATATGACAAGAAGTGTTGGTTTTGGTCCAGTTGTTGAAGAAGATATTGAAGATGAATTTGGTTTTGTTCACCATATTTCACCTATAGAAAAAACATCCTGGATTAAAAAAAGACCCTTTAATGATGAAAAAGGAGCAATTGAGTTTTTAGGGAAATGGATAAAAAACATTAAGGAGGATACAGAACAAATCAGTCGTAATTCCTCAGAGTATAGAAGGAAATATCACAATTATTTTTTAAAGATACAATCAGAAATTGGAGAAACAGTAAACCTTCTTGCTCAACATGGCGTAGGCCTTGATGATATACGGGTTCGTCTTGGTTTTGAAATCTTTTCGTTTGTTTATGCGGATGAGCCAGGTATTGTTTCAGAATTTCTTGAAGAATATACAAAAAGAAACATTGCTATCTGTCATGCAATAGCAGATATAAAACTTTCCCCATGTGTATTGACCTATGGTGATATTGCCTGTAAAAACCGTCTGCTTCACAGCCCTGAATTTTTAAGAAAAGAGTTTTTCCCGAGATTAAAAAAACTTAACCAAGCATGGCATGAACACGGATTCAAATGTCTTTTTCATTCTGATGGTTATCTTATGGATATTATGGACGAGTTAATAGAAACAGGTATTGATGGGCTTAATCCAATTGAAACAGTTGCAGGAATGAGTATAAAAGAGATAAGGGAAAAGTATGGAAATAAAATTTTTCTCGCAGGTGGTATTGATATGAGTCAATTGCTTGCATTTGGAAATCCCCAGCAGGTTAAAGAAGAATGCAGAAAGGCAATAAAAGACGCAGGACCCGGTTATTTTATTGGTTCAACAACAGAGATTGATAACAGTACAAAACTTGAAAATATCATCGCACTTTACCAGGTGATTCACAATGCAAAACTATGATATAGATGTCATCAAACCAGAAAAAGAAATTATTTTAAGGAAATCAGAATTAAGAAAGCCCGCATACACAAAACCAATTATATCTGATGCAGAGAAAATCATAAGATTAAAAATTCCTGAAACATATTATTCTGCATTCAGAATGTTTCATCTTACAGGTGATAGATTAGAGTATCAAAAACCAATGAGACAGAAAAGAAGCAATCTTTTGATTCTCGCGATGGCATCATACCTGACACAGAGAAAAGATTTTGTCTTAAAACTTGAGGACTATATCTGGGATATATGCAATGAGCCAAACTGGTGTATGCCAGCCCACCTTCCAGAATTGCTTGATTTTAACAAAAAGTATATTGACCTTCTTTCAGCAGAAACTGCAAGGATGTTTGCGGAAATTTTTCTACTGCTTGGAGATATTCTGGATACAAGCATAAAAAACAGAATTGAGTACGAGGTTGAAAATAGAATATTTATTCCTTTTTTCAAGCATCCAGATGAATATTGGTGGTTTAAGAGATATGATTCAAACTGGTGCGCAGTATGCTGTGGGGAAATAGGAACATCAACAATATGTATGGCAAGAGAAAAACCTTATTTCCACAAGATTATGCAGGATATTATCAATTCAATAAACAGTTATCTTGACTGTCTTGATTCACTCGGTGGCTGGGTAGAAGGAATATCTTACTGGAATTATGGAATGACAAATGCAGTAAGGTTTGCTGATACTCTTTATAGAAGTACAGATGGAAAAATAAATCTTTTCACTCATCCAAAAATTCAGTTAACAGGACTTTTTCCGGTTTACTGCTTTCTTCCACCTGATGGATTTGTAAATTTTGGAGATGCCCCTAGAAATACCTCATTAAACAGGGAAACAATGCTTCTTCTTGGTAAACATACAAACTCTGCAAGCCAGATATCTTACCTCTCAGAACAGATAAAATTTTATGATTACCAGGATATACGTTCATTAAGAGAAATACCTATTACTGCTCCTCTGCCACCAAAAGAAACATTTGTGCATTATAAAGATATTGGCTGGGTGATAACAAGAAAAAACTGGAAGGAGAAAACTGGACCTGTTTTTGCCATAAAGGCAGGCAACAACAATGAACCGCATAATCATTTAGATATTGGACAGTTTATCTTTCATGTTTTTGGTCAGGACTATCTCTGTGATTGGGGCTCTGGATTATATACAAAGGACTACTTCAGCTCAAAAAGATATGAAAACCCTTTCTGTAATACTGATGGACATAGTGTTATTTTTATTGATGGAATAAGCCAGCAACCAGGAAGTCAATACTGCGGGAAGATTGTTGAAGCAACAACTTCAGACCAGCAGGATTTAATCCTGCTGGATATGACTGATGCATATCCAGGAGAACTTGTCGAAAAGATTGTAAGGAGCATCAGATTTTCAAAGAAAGAAAAATATGGGAAACTTTTTATCTGTGATTCTATTTTAACAAAGGGAAAAAGAACAATTGAAACAAGAATTCAATTCAATGGAACCCTGAAAAAAATCAATAAGTCCTATCTTATTTTACAGGGTAAAAATGGAAAGATTGCAATCAATATCACAGAACCAGAGAAATTTTTATTATCATTCGGAGTATTTAAGAATCAAAAACCACACCATGGAAATGAAATAACAATGAAATTCTTAAAAATTACTGCAGAAAAAACCAATAAGGTAAATTTCTCAATTGAAATAACACCAATTTCCTGACTTTTTGTGCGTATTTGATAGAATTTCTATTTGGTTGTAGTATAAATACCTGTAATGATCCCTTCATAAGAATAGAAAAAAGGATACAAATATGAAAACAATGGAAAATTGCGGTGTTTTCGGGGTTTATTCAAACAAGGATTGTATCAATGATCTCTATTATGGCATCTTCAAACTTCAGCATAGAGGCCAGAGGTATTGTGGAATTGCTACATTTAACCATGAATTGAAATTAATCACGCATAGAGGTTTTGTAAGACATTCATTCACACCCGAAGAATTACAAGAACTTTCTGGAAACTCTGGTATTGGACACGTTAGTTTAAAAGAAAAACAGCCGATTCTTCTTGAATCGAGGTTAGGTATTTTTGCCATTGCCTTCAGTGGTAATATCCTTAATTCAGAACAACTCTTTGTTGATATGAAGAACAAAGGGCATTCATTTTCCAGTCATACCCAGACAGAACTACTTGCGAAAATAATTGTGCAGGGTAATAATTTTGTGGATGGGCTTGAGAAACTTTCAAAAAAGGTAAAAGGATCATATACAATATTGATACTCACACAGCAGGGTATCTATGCAGCAAGAGACCCACATGGTTTCAAGCCACTTGTTATTGGGAAAAACAGAGACAAGTATATTGTTTCTTCTGAATCAAGACCTTTCAGCACAATTGACGTAGAGATTATAAGGGATATAAAACCAGGTGAGATTGTTTTTATTGGTAAAAATGGAATCCAAACAAAGGCATATCTTGAAAATAGGCGCATTGCTTACTGTGCATTTGAATGGGGTTATATTGCTTCTATGGACTCAATCATTGAAGGAGTGCCTGTTGTAAGAGTAAGAAACAACCTCGGCGCAAGTTTAGCAAGAAACGATGATGTTGACGCTGACATAACTGCAGCAATTCCTTTTTCAGGGGTTGGTTATGCTCTCGGGTATTACAAGGAATCAGGTATTCCATATGACGAGGTATTCCTTATAGATAGATTTGCAAGTAGAAGTTATCTTCCATTGACCCAGGAAGAAAGAGACAGAGAGGCACGCGTTAAACTTTCTGTGATTGAGGAGAATATCAAAGGAAAAAGAATAATACTGTGTGATGATTCTATTGTCAGAGGAACACAGATAAGAAACAAGGTTTTAGAATTAAAGGCATTTGGCGCTAAAGAGGTTCATGTAAGGGTTGGGTGCCCTCCTTTAGTGGCGCCCTGCATGTATGATATTTCAACAAGATCCTATAAAGAATTAGCCGCTAAACAATACTCTTTTAACCAGATTAGAAAAAAAATAAGCGCGGATACTCTGAAATACAATACAGTGGAAGATTTTGTTAAATCAATTGGTCTACCCGAGAAAAACCTGTGTCTTCAGTGTTGGACAGAGAAAAAAATTATATGATATGCCTTTGATAATAAAAGGAGAATACAATCGACTCAAAATTTTTACATGGAGTGCTTGATAAAACAAAAAGTCGTTTTACTGAAAGCCAGTTAAAACGCTACATTGATTGTAGCCAGCAATCTAATTTTGAAATAAGGGCAAGGTGCCTTTCTGGAGCATTTATTGGTGCAAGAAGTAAATCAAGGATAATTGAAATAACCCTTGCTCTTTTGCGAAGAGCAAGGAATTATATGGGTCTTGATTTAGAGATTGATGGACTTATTACAAAATCCATTAGAATGGAATTAAACCCTGAAATAAATATCATTGGTCTTCGGCTGGCAGAGTTTTCTGATGAAAAATTAAGAGAAATCAAGATATATCTTCCTGTTTCTGTTGAGATCGATATTTTATCTCTCAGTATAGATGGAGACCCTTTACCAAAACCAAGAAGGAAAATTTTATTCCTCGGGGATTCTATAACCCAGGGTATGGAGTGTGTTTCCCCTGTTTGCATATATCCAACAGTCACTGCAAAAATCCTCAGGGCAGATTTTATTAACCAGGGTGTTGGTGGATATTTTTTTGATCCTCTTATCCTTGATCAGAATCTGCCATTTAATCCAGAAATAATAACTGTTTCATATGGTGTTAATGATTGGAACATGAATTTTTCCGCGCAGACGATAAAGAAAGCATCTTCAGAATACTTTGAAAAACTTCGCAGATTCTATCCTGATGCATTAATATTTGCCATTACACCAATATGGACAAACAAAGAGACAGAACAAAAATCTGCAGGAAGGATTCAGGATATCAGGGTTATTATTGAGGATGTAGCAATTTCCAATGGATGTACTCCAATAAATGGTTTATCCCTTGTTCCCCACGATATAACTTATTTTGCGGATGATTTTCATCCAAATGAAAAGGGGCATCTGATTTATGGAGCAAACCTTGCCAGATTATTATTAGAGAAATCTATAATATAAGTTAAATCGGTATTGAGGAAACAGGAGACACATTATTTTTTATTCCTGCCAAGAAAAACTTAGATTTTATATTCAATTAACCTGCAGGATTTTTTCAATCTCTTTATATTCAGGAATACTCATTGGCCCCTGTCTAGTACATTTTAATGATGCTGTGATGCTTGCGATTTTCCCGCATTCAGAGATATGTTTTCCAAGGCAGTAGCAAGCAATAAATGCACCGGCATATGTATCTCCTGCACCTGTTGGGTCAATTACCTTCACATTGAGCGCAGGAATTTCTATTTTGCCCTTTTCTGAAAATATATCAGAGCCCTTTTCTCCTTTTTTTATAACAATAATTTCTACACCAGATTTGAGAAGATTCTCTACAATTACATTGATTGGTTTCTTGCCAAATAAAAGAAAAACTTCTTCTTCTGTGGTAAAAAATATCTTTGTATGTTTTAAGAATGTATTAATCTTTGCGATATTTTGTTTGAATGATACCATTTCTTTTCTTATATTCGGGTCAAAACTCACTATGGCATTATTTTTCACAGCAATCCCCAATGCTTTCTTACAGGCACGAAAACTTGATGGACTTATAAATATAGAACTGCCTGTAATATGAAAAACCTTTATCTTTGAAAAATATTCTGGCCTGATATCCTGTGGCCTAAGAAAACCTGCTGCTCCTGGATGGAAAATAAATTGTCTGTTTCCATCAGGAAGATATCTAACAAAAGCAGCGCCTGTTGTTATTTCGGTTTTACGAACACATGATGTATCAACCCCGTCATCTTTTAATCTTTTAAGAACGAGTTTTCCAAAGTCATCCTTTCCACAAACAGAGATAATTCCTGTGCTGACTTTTTTTTGTGAGATACGGCTTACCGCTGAAATGAATATCCCGGGTGCTCCGCTTGGATATGGACCAAGGAAAATTCCTGGTTCAAGAAAAGAGGCATCCGTACCCTTTCTCATAATTTCAACAAGAATTTCACCTGTTGTAATTACCTCTGGTTTTTTCATGTGTCCCCCTCTTAATAAAGGATAGTGCCAAACCTGGCTAAGTCCTTAACAGTGTTTTTGTTTATATTTCAATAGTTTCAAAAGTTTTTATAGTCATCCCCCTCTAAATCTCGCCCCCTTTTCCAAAGGGGAAATTAAGGAAGGGGACTTTTCAAAAAAAGAATAACTAGTGTTCCTCTCTTTGTAAAGAAGAGATTTTATTTTCCCTCCTTTCTTTATTTTCCTTCCTTTTATAAAAGGAATGGAGAATTTTAATCCTCAATCAAACTGCAGATTGCAAAATTATCCTGAGGGTTTTAGATATCTGGCTACAGTGTTATCTCCCAGGCCTTTACTCTAAGAAAATGTGCTTTCCCCGATTCAACAACCCACCCAATTCTTCCTGTTGGTATCTGCGACATTGTATAACACTGAATAAGAATATTATCAATATAAAGTTCAATGAAACAATGCCTGATAAAAATTCTGAATTTATATATTCCATCTTTTTTAATATTATATTTTTTCGCATCATACCTGATTATTCGCGTAATTGAAGGTTCTTCCCGTATTGCAGCAAGGATGTCTCCTATTTCAACAAGACCATTACTGTTTATCAGAGCAACTGTTCCTTTTGAGGTTTTTTCTGTTTCAATCACTATGCCAGCAGAAGAAAATGGTTTTTTTATTTTCTGGATCTTGAGTTCACCCTCGATTATAATACCCTTTTCAAGGTTGAAATACTTCCCTGACATTGCTATTGCGCCTGCGTTCGGCTGAACAAGTTCAAGGAAGTTATGGCCTTTTTTAATATCACATTTAAGCGCAAATTCTGGCCATAAGAAAATATCCTTGAACATTGAATCAATAGTGCTTCCCTTAAGTGTTTCATTTCCCTTCCAGTATACTGGAAGAAGACACTGATTTTTTGTTAATTTTACTGCTTTAAGTGGAGCCATCCAGGATCTTGCAAACACAAGAGGTTTTCCTTCCACTGGTGGCTCAATTGAATGGTGGTTTATCAGTAGTTCATCCTGAACCCGATAAAAACGGGCAAAATATGTCATCAAAAATCTATCACAGGGGCATGTAAGAAATCTCCAGGATTTTGGTTCAGCATAAAAAGGTCTGTTTAAGTTTTTAGCAGAATAAACAAACATACCGATTTCTTCTTTTCTCTTCAGTCCTGTTGAAAAACGACATCCGAGGACTGATTCATTTGCACCCATCATCATCCAGTATTTATTTCCTATTTTTTCAACTGCACCAACCTCCCATGTTCTTAAATTCCCCCATTTGCCCCATTTAAACACAGGTGGAGGCAGTGCTTCCCACTTTATACCATCTTTTGAGTGTGCCATTCCAATGGATTCCTGTATTCCCATATCTCCTGTTTCTGGAACAGCAGTAAAAAATCCAGTGTAAGAACCATCTTCATTTTTAATCGCCCAGATACCATCCCACCTGCCTGCAGGATTTGTTTTATACCATCTCGGGTCAGGACTGAATCTATATTCATTGCCTAATCTTGCCCAGTGAAATAAATTATCAGAAACAGCAAAAAATATATCCTGCACTCCACCCCTGGTTTCAGAAAAATTCATAACAAATCTTCCATCTACCTCCCACACAGAGCCAGAGCCCATATTTTCTGCATCTTCTGCCTTATGAAGAATCTCTCCTATTTCTTTCCAGTGGACTCCATCATTTGAAATCGCTAAAGATATGCCATCAGATGTTATGTCTGGTCTTGTACGATGTAGATAGAAAAGGTGGTGTATGCCTTTATGAAAAAAACACCATGTATCCCACATTCCGCATGTTGTTGAAGGAGTAAAAAGCATATATTTTCCCTATCAATAAATTGAAACAGGACTATACCTCGTACTGACATATTTCGGGTTTTTCCTGCCAGATGCCACCATCTTTTTCACCTGTTCTCTGCCATCGATAGTACAATTTTTTTTCGAGGAATGTGCAATTAGTAATAAGTGTATAACCAATAGCGCCCTGATCTGGATGTATCTTTAAGCCATCTTTCCTTAAGCCGTCTGGAAATTTTGTTGTAAATAGTTTTATTACATCTTCAGCCCTCGGATTTCTACCAAGATTTCTAAGTGTTTCTCTAAGCATTATCTCAAATTTATAACATATATTCCAGAATAAGGCATCGGGTCCATCTTCAGGGAGATTAAATAGATTGAGATATTGATTTCTTTTTTCTTTCTGGTATTTTGCCTGAGGAGAATCAGGGTTTCTGCATACCATTCCACTGACATGTCCAAAACCTGCTGATTTATCCACAGGAAAAACCTCAAAATAGTTTCTGCTACATTTTTCAATTGCTATAACTTTATATTTTCTATCATATATCAATACATTACAGGAACCCCAAAAAGAAGAATACTTTCTTAAGAAATCAACCACAGAATCAGTATCATCCGCATACATTTCCACCATTTTTAACACTGGCAGGGGAAAGATGTCATCTGGTTCATCATCAATATGAAGGCCTGAACCAACGCCGTCGATAACAAATTTTTTATGGTACCACCATGCCTCAGAAATCCGGGCGCGGGCAGGAAGAGCAGGTAAGGGTTTCCAGTATGTGATGGGATCATCAACATTTTTAATATGCATTGGTCCCATATCTGTTTCTGGTAAAAATGCAGTCCTGCATTTTTCCTCTGATATTTTTTTTCTTTTTATTCCAAAATCCCTGTATCCGCGGAAGGTTAGATAATCATGGGTTGATCTTAATACTGCTATTTCCTGTTCTGTAAGATCTGCCAGATTCATTAATTCCCTATCTTTTCTTATTACGTAATCAACCCATTTTGTTGCTTCTGGATATTTTGCAAATGATGGAGTACAGGATATTGCTTCTTTGTAGTATTTCCCAACTTCAAGAATCAACTCCTTTTCATCCACCCAGGGAGCATCAAGAATAATTCTTTCTATGCCTGACCTCAGATAATAGTGCCTGTCTGCTTTTATTCTTTCTGCTTCTTCTTCTGCATCTTTTAATGGATCTGGCATCTTTATAATATTTGCTGGTATAACATTTTCTGGTAGATCATCCCACATTGATTTCTCCTGTTTATTTTGTTATCCTCATTATTGAAAAATGCAGTTTTTATTTTATCGCATCTTCAGGAACAAGCAATTCAGCAGGATGCCTTGCAAGAAATTGAGGAATATCATAAAGTTCAACTGTACTCCTTAAGCTTACCAGAGCAATGCTCCATATCTGGCTGTCAGAACCTGCTGGGACAATTATTGAAACCTGGTCTCCA
>MWDQ01000113.1 GCA_002070645.1 candidate division TA06 bacterium ADurb.Bin131 | reverse complement strand
CTTAAGCTTACCAGAGCAATGCTCCATATCTGGCTGTCAGAACCTGCTGGGACAATTATTGAAACCTGGTCTCCACTCATAACCTTATCACTTAAAAAAATAGTTTTACCATCCTCGTTTTTTATCTCAATCTTTGAATATATTTTCCCGAGGAAAGGAAAACCAATAACAAATTGTTTAGTTCCTTTCGGTACAAAAAAGTATACTGGTTCACCTTTTGGAGACCATTGTCTGAAAGGAATTTTTTTTGGTTTTCCTGGTTCATCTGCCCTCCCTGCCCACACTGATAAGGGTCTATTGTCAAATGTAATCAGTGCTGACTTCCAGTATGTTGTCCCAGGGTCAAAGATATAAATACCATTATCCGGTATAGAAAGTTTTATGTCTACTGGCTGGTCTTTTTCTGCTTTTACATCTCCTTCAGATATAATTTTTTCATCAATTGTCATAAATTTCCAGTGACAATCAATTGTATGGCCTGGGTGCGGTTTATATGTAAGTGGTATTTCTTCTCCTTTTTTCCCTGCAAAATAATACACCCCTGATTCAAGATACAGTGGACTTACACTTACCTCACTGAATTTTTTCACAATCTCTGGCTTTTTTTCTATCAGGGGAACAATCTTTCCTGTATACTGCTTCCCTGTAATTTCTATTACCTGTAAATCAGCAAATTTCTTTATATCTTCAGCAAATAATTTCCTTATTTCTTCTGCGCCTGGTATATCCTGCCTTTCTTTTTTCCATTTTTCTACTTCCTGTAAATCAAGGCCCTCTATCTTCATAAGTGCTGGAAACAATCTTTTTTCAAATGTCCCTGTAAATAACATTGGATATGTATGAATAAGACCTGTGTCCATTATTCTTCTTGAAAAAACAATCAGGTCTTTTGCACTTGAGATAATCTCTTCATTCTTTGGATTTTGTCTTGTTATTCTTTCATAGTTCTTTTTAAGCACAAGCCAGTGAAGATACATAGCAATCCTATCCAGACGCGCTTGTACCTGTTCATCCTTTTCAACCATGTATGCCTGGTTAAGATCAAGAAGCGCAAGTTTAAGTGTTCTCGGGGTAAACCTTTCTCCTTTTGCCCATCTTTCGTATATTTTTCTCACTGGTTTTTCTGCGTTCTTAAAACAGTTTTGAAAGAAATCATTAACCAGTGTATTTGTATCTAAGTTTGCATTCCACATTAATTGTGCTGCAAGCCAGTACCCCAGGCCATTTGGTCCCCAGTTGCAACAACTTTCTGCAGTATAACTCGTTAATCCTAATTTATTCATTTTTTTTATAAAATCCGCAAGTGAATAATATCTACCTGCTTTTGCTGCTCCTGGTATGTCCCAGTCCCATAGGTAAACACTGAAATAATCATACACCCCTACGCTTGCACCGAGTTTCCTGAATGCCTCTGCCTGTTGTTCAAGTGTAAGTTTTGTTCCACTTCGAAAACCAGTTGTTACCTCAACATGCACGTTTGGTTCAAGATTAAATGAAGGTGGATCACTATGTAGATGATATGCAAGGAGCCCTACATACTTACCAGGAAATTCTTTTTGCAGTTGTTTTGCTACGAGATTTGCAAGAAAGAAAACCTGATCGCTTATAGTACCGAGTTTTTTACAATTCTCGCACTCGCAGAAACCACCACCATCGTTTGGTTCAATTGATGCCATTATTCTATCAGGATATTTTTTGAATACATTAAAAACTCCCTCAATAATACGCCTCTGAACCTCTGGGTTACTTATGCAAATCTGGGTTGTTTTTCTTACCCCACCAACAAGGGAAAAAAGTTCAGGATTTTTTTCAAACTCTTTCACAGGAATATAACTTGCATAAGAATGACCCGCAAAAACCCTGAACGAACCAAGGTGTTTATTATATTTTGTCCAGTTTTCATAGTCCTCTTTTAGCTTTGGACTTCTCGGGCCATACTCGTACCATATATTTCTCCAAGCAAAGGATGGTTTTTCTCTTATATCAACAGAGGTTTTTATGTCTTGTTTTTTCGGGATTACATGCCAGACAGTATCAGGAAAATACCATCTACAGCCGATTGATTCAAGAAAACCGTATACGCTATGCTGTAGTCCTAATTCAGTATTTGCCAGTATCCATAACTGATTTTTTTCATTCTTAACAATAAATCCTTCAGGACCAAGTCCTGATAATTTTTCTGCCTGTGCTTTTTCAGGAAAGTCATCTGATGTTCCCAGGATAATCGCATTAGAAATGTTTTTAACATCTCCCTGGTGAAAATAAATCTTATATTCAAGGCCACTGATTTCTTTTAGCCATTTTGCAAGTTCTTCTCCGTATTTACCTGTTTTTTCTTTTGATTGTTCTTTGATTACTATTGAACATGTTTTCCCTTTCTGACTCACCACAAATTCATCCGCAGCAAAAACAAGATTACACAAAACTATACCAGCAACAATCAACAAAGAAATATTTAAAAATCTCATCTTCCCTCCTGATAAAGGTATTTTTTGAAAAAGTTCAAAACCTTCTTTTGATATTCAGGTGTGCAGGCAGGCTCTGTATGAGAGCCATGGGTAATAAGGATTTCTTTTGGTTGTGGTGCTTTTTCAAATAATCTTTTTGCATGTTCAAAAGGAACAAAATTATCCTCCTGAGAGTGAATAATCAAAATCGGACATCTTATCCCGCTAATTCTTTGTTCAGGACTATTAAGAATAAAATCCGACTGTAGCACCCATCTTCCGAGCACCCTTGAAAGAAAGCCAAACACATACTTCAGCGGGCCTAAATTCTTGTAATAGTTCGTAATCATTTCAGGAAAATTTGCAAAAGAAGAATCACTAACAAGTGCCTTTATATCATTATTTCCATCCGCAGAAATAATACCAACTGCTCCCCCAAGAGAATATCCCCATATTCCAATTTTAGCATTTTTTGTTTCAGGGTTCGAGCGAAGCCATCTTATTGCTGCGAATACATCAAGATATTCTTTTAATCCAAAATGAGTAATTTTGCCTGTGCTTTCTCCATGTGCCCTGAAATCAAAAAGAAAAAGTGAGAAATCAGGGTATAAAAATTCAATTAAAGGAAGGATATCAGATTTATTTGCTGGATACCCATGAAGACATATAATCACAGAAGATGCTTTTTTTGAGGGAATAAACCAACCTGCAAGTTTTTTCCCGTCATCTGTAAAAAATTCCACTTTTTCATATGGAAGACCGAGATCAGATGGAGTAATGACAACTGGCATTCTTGCAGGATTTAATGCACGATAGCCCAGTATTATGGTAAGGACAAATATGATTATTGCTCCATCTATAACTATCTTTAAAAGCATCCTTTTCATTAAAAATTTATAAGCCAAGAATCTTTATTGCATTTTCTCTCGCAATCTTTTGAAATGCTGTCTGGCTTAATTTACCACTGTCTTTCAGTCCAATTAAAAATCCAGCAAGTGGAAGTTTTTGGTCCTGCCTGCAGATATCAGTGCCAAAACAAAGACGATCCTGAAATTCATTCAAAAATTCTATAGCATATTCAGGGTCTCTTGCGAGAGCATTGTATCCACTTGTAGCAGAAAGATCTCCCCAGAGATTTTTATATCTTCTGAATAATTTTGGAACAATTCCCTCTTTTTTTACTGGATATAAAGGATATGTCGCTCTGTCAGCGGGTGTTTCGAGAATACCAATTTCAGACCAGAATGCCTGTCCATGTCCGAATATAATAAGATCTGGAAACCTTTGAAGAGTCCTTTCAAGTTGTGGAAGTCCCACATCATCATAAAGTCCGTATGTACCGCCTATTCTTGCTGAAATATCAAAAATAAGAGGCATTCCCATTTTTTCAACATGCGAGAAAAAATTCTGACATCTCTGGTCTTCAAATGGAAGATTTGGCATAAACTCACCAACTCCCTTACATCCCCTGTCTTTATAATGCTGAAGCCATATTGCGAAGTTTGAATCAGGGCAGTTTCCAAGACCTCTCGGATCAAGGTTGCAGAATGGAAATAACCTTCCGTTTGATTTCTTACAGATATCAATCACATCTTCATTTGATTGAGGAAGATATGTCTCTGGCCCGATTAATGGAAGATATGCCCCTTTTTCAATATTAAGTTCATCATACCTTTTGATAACCTGCTGGGGTGTTGCAAATTTTGTGTATCCATCAGCAACAGGACATTCCTCGCGATAGGCATGAGCATGGATATCAATAAACATCTTAATCTCCTTAAATATTTATCTTACATTCCCACAAAAATCCACTTCTTTCAAGATTATCTGTTTCAGCAGCATAAACTGTCCTGTCTTCTGTTATTGTGATATGGTGAACAATGACACAGGCATCGTTTATCTCAGGGTCATACACCCTTCCTATTGTCTTAAACTTTTCTTTTTCCCTGTCATATGTAAAGATATAGGTATTATAGTTTTCTCCGCCGCCGCCATAGATAAGTCCATCCTTTCCTATGCACAGACCTGCAAGCCTGGTTCCTGGATATGGCTTCCCCAGGTATTTTATTTCAATATTTTTTGGGTCGAGTCGCATAAGAGCACCTGAAACAGTCCCAATATAGATATAGCCGTCTTTCCCGTTGAGCATTCCATCGATTGCACCAGTATCAGCGGTGTACACTCTTGGTAGAGATTTTCTCAAAAACTCAATTCTGTTTGTTTCAGGGTTGTATTTCAACAGATTTGCACTGGAAGAACCTGCCTGAGACCATTGCCCCCAGAGGTTTCCTGTATCATCAACAGCAGGAATATGAGGATGGCTACCCATCCACTCAAAATTAATCGATTTATTTGTTTTTATATCATATCTAAAAAATTTATGTCCTGGCCAGGTAAATCCATAAATGATTTTCCTTTCTTTGTCCATTGCTATTGTCTGTATATATTCATGTGGACATGGAATTGAAAGAATTTTTATTTCATTTGTTTTTGGGTTAAGGGAAAAAACCTTGCCTCCCGGGGCATCAAGATACTCAAATGGTTCAATGAGCCCTGCAGTTGCGCCATACATCATTCCATCATCATCAATAATAAGAGATCTATGAATCTTTACATCAAATCTTTCACCGATATTTTCATAATGAAGGGAGTTAAACTTTTTTGTTTCAGGGTCAAATGTCCACAGTATATCATTGTCAGCAGCGGTTATTCCACAATAAACAAGTCCTGTGTCATGGTTGTATTCAACAGTGGTAAAAGAAATCAGGTTATGATAATAATCTTTATTCCTTTCCATGGTCTCTAAATAACTGCCTGCTATTGTTTCTGTTGACTGGGCACTTGCAAGCCCCATTTCTTTTTGCCAATTAAGAATTGGTTTTGAGATGTTTTTCAATACATATGCTTTTACCGTGCACGATGTCATTTTTTCCTCCTGCTTTGTGTTGAAGTGTTTTTAATTCTTAATGTAAAATTTTTCTCTTCATCTGGCTGGAGATTAATCTGAACCTTATTTCCCCTGAAGTAAAGATACTTCTTCAGTTCCTTGTCACCCTGATTGATAATGGATACAGAGATTTCATCCTTTTTCACCCTGCACGAAACAAGTGCATTGCCCTGAATAGAGATATTTTTGAATGATACTCCATCCTTGATCAGGTCATCCGGTAAACCTGAAAATAGAACAATCTTCTCGAAATCTGAATACGCGAGCATCTCAGCAATTGCCCATAGAAAAGTACCATGTGCAGAAACATACCATTGCCTTGAAATAAGCCCGTGTATCCAGATATATTCTGCAATCCCACCAAAGGAATTTGTTGCCTTTATTGCCCTATCAATATGATAATATGCATCAGGATTTTCCTGTTTTGAAAGAAATACTGCAGCAATTAATTCTGCCCATGGAAAAATAAGACACCTCATTCTTGATGAATGTCCCCATCCAAGGCCAATCTGTTCTTGAGTATCATTTACATACCTATTAAATGTTTTCATATAGTCAGCATTTTTTATTCCATCGAGCATTATTAATGCAAGAATTGAACCAGTGTTTAAACTTCCAAAATCCTTATGAGAAAAAAGTATCCCATCCTTGCAGTTTCTTTCGATAGCAGAGGTAAGCCCTTTATGGATTTTTTTATATGTCTCTAATTCTATTTTCTCACCGAGAATATCCGCTGCATTTATTATACTTTCGATACCCTTGATAATTACACAGGATGTCCATGTGTCAGATGTTCTGTTATAGGGTGATTCATCGAGGGATTCACATGGTTTTACCTGCATTACCCCATTGTTTTCTTCAATATATCCAGATATCAAAAAATCAATGGTTTCTTTAATTACAGGAAAAACCCTTTTCAAATATTCTATGTCACCAGTATACTGGAAATATTTCCAACAACAAAGCGATATATCTCCATTGAAATGTACCTGGTTTGTGCTGAGGGCTCTTTGATCATAGCCATAAAAATCAGTTGCCCAGCCATAATAAGCACCCTGGAAACCAAGTGATTTTGCATTTTCTCTTGCTTTTTCA
>MWDQ01000112.1 GCA_002070645.1 candidate division TA06 bacterium ADurb.Bin131 | reverse complement strand
TTTCCATATATTATTCCAGTACTTTCAATATACACGCTTTTATTACTCCCAACAAGTTTTGTTTCTCCTGTTGCCTGATCCTGATTATAACCAGATATTTGAGAACTACCATTGATATACACCTGAGTATTGGCAAATATCCCCTGACCAAATAAACCACTACCACTTCCGCTAGATGTTCTTATAATTGAAACCTTAACCTGTTGACCATGGTACCTTCCGGTTGAAATTAAGATAGTGGTATCACCAGAAGATTGCTCGCTTACCTGAAATGTTCCACCCCCAAAGTTTATCTGAGTTGATTCAGGATGCCATCCTGTAATTGTTTTTTTATATGCAATTGCCCTGTTTACTCCTGCCTCTGCTATGTAAAATGCCTTCTCCCGATTATATCTTTTTATCGCTGTAATCTGTTCACTTCCGCCAAGATATAAAATGCCCAACCCAATTATCAATGAAATAACTACAAAGATTATTACCATCGGAAGAAGATAACCCTTTTTATTTCTCATTTAGAATTCCTTATACAAACAACAAATGAACCATTGATTGTTTTTCCCTTTTTCACACTCAAATTCACAAGTACAGTATCATAAAAAGTATTATCATAATAATAAAATTTTATGCTGTTCAGGTCTGTTATTACACTTTGAGTTTCGCCAGTTTTTTTATTCTTCCACACAAGTATATTCGGATTATTCGAATCAGGATAAAATTCCTGCTCCCATACTGTCTTATAACTCGCATTTACTCTGGTATTATTATCATATACACTGATATTGCTTGCCTCTTCAAGAATTCCTTTAATCATATAGCAGGCAAGGTCAAAATCAGAGTGAAGTAACACAATATCCTTATTTTTTCCCCACTGGTTATAGGATATAACAACAATACTGGTTATTGCAGCCATAGTGATTGCTCCAATAACCAGAACCACAATCAATTCAATAAGAGTAATCCCTTTTTTTGTCATTTGGCTATGATTGTTGAAAAATAAACAATGCTCTTACCATCAGGGGGAATCTTAATTTCTACTGTTACAGTATCAAGTAATGTATCCCCGCTAATGCTTGTTATCCTTGTTCCCTGGATATTTTCTCCATCTTTTACAATGGTAATCTGTTCAGTGGTTGTGCCGGTTTTTAATGCAGAGGGATCTGTTGCCTTAATGTTTTCCATTTTTTCGATTGCCTTCCAGGTTGCAAGACGTTTTATACTTGATTCTGTCATATTCATGCTATTTGTATAGAAAAAAACAGAACTCCCAATCAAAGCAATACTAAGCACAAAAAATGCAATAAGAAACTCAATGATTGTAAAACCTTTGCGATATTCATTTCCCACGTAAAAATCTCCTTTACCTAAAAAGCCTTCCTTGAATCTCTCTAAATCCCCCTCGCCCCCTTTTAGGGGGAAGAAAGGAAGAGAACCTTTTTCAAGAGGGGAGTTAGGGGGGACTTTTCAAAGGGGGAGAAGCAATCAAAAAAAACCCCTTTAAGAAAAGGATTTTATTTGTTTTTATCTGTAATTGTACGTGCCTTTTCTTCTGCTGATATTTTTTTACTCATTTCTTCAGTCATTATACGTGGAGTAATAAAAATTACTAAATCCGTTTTTTTCATCTGTTTTGTTTTGTTGCTAAACAAAAATGGAAAAACATTACCAAGCCCAGGAACCTTATTTTCGCCCCTGATGTTCTCTGTACTTAATAGGCCTCCAATAACAATTGTTTCACCATCTTTTACCATAACTCTTGTAAGGGTTGATCTTTCTGATGTTTCAACAGCATCCCTGAAAAATTCGGATTTTTTTGCTGCTGAAACCTGCGGAGAAACCTCCATCGTTACAGTGTTATTATCGCCAACATAAGGCACTGCAACAAGTATAATACCTATATCTCGAAATTCGTACTCATTGGTTGTGGTACCTGTGCCTCCAGTGCTTACTGTTGTTACCTTTGGCGCAACAGGTATCCTGCTTGTAATACGAATTGTCGCAGGGGTTCCATTAAGTGTTGTTACCCTTGGATTTGCAAGTATGTTTGCCTCTCCCTTTGTTTGAAGCATATGTATATTTGCAACAAGACCTGTCCAGGAAAGGGTCTCTTGAATTGTATGACTTGTTGCTGCTCCACTTGTATCTATGATTGTTGTGTTAAACCCGCCTGTAACAGTACCAAGCCCAACAGTGCTATTGCCCCAAGCCACACCGAGGGATTTTGAAGCATCATCGGTTAATTCAACAATCATCGCTTCAATTGAAACCTGTGGAACAGGTTTATCGAGAGAAGAAATAATATCCTTTATTTCTTCAATAAAATCCTGGGTTCCAACAAGAATTAAACTGTTTGTTCTTTCATCTGGAATAACCGAAAATCCTGTTGACATATCAGTAGAAATTTGAACCTTGCCACTTACAGTCCTGTCCAATCTACCTGTAAGAACAGGATAATTATCTGATGTACCTGTTCCAGAAGAACCAGTTCCAGAAGAACCAGTGTTGGATGAGTTTCCACTACTGGTATCTGTTGACCCTGAAGAATTATCTGAACTCGAAGAAACTGTCGGTGTTTTAATATCACTTTTTTCATTTGCACTTGTATCAATTGTTATAAGTGCCTTTGAATCAGTATCTTTTTCTCCCTTATTCTTCTTTACAATTGATAGTATAATCGGCCATATATCTCCTGCGCGAACATACTTAAGAGTATAAAGCACAGTTTTTATTGATGACTGTTTTTGTTCAATATCAATCTGATTTATTATTGAACGGATAATCTCAATATTCGAAGGCGTATCCTTTATAACAAGCATGTTTGTCCTTCCATCAACAGTAATGTTTTTTTCAAATCCGAGAGATTTTAATTCTCTCGCGATATCATAAGCAAAAGCATGTTTTAATTGAAGGCAGGTGCTTTGAATCTGCTGTGATTGCATTGGGTTTTTTCCGGAATATACAACATAAATATCAGAACCAGGAATTTTTTCCCTCGAAAATCCATTGGCTGTAAGAATACTATCAATTGCTTCCTCGCCAGAAACATTCTCAAGATAGGCAGTTATTGGTTTGTCTGCAAGTTCTGTGCCTGTTATAAGTTTAATACCGGTTTTCTTACTTAACACCTGAAGCACAAGTTCCAGTTTTGTTTGATTGAAGTTGAGAGATTCAATAATCTGAGACGCAGAACAAATAATGCCAATCAGTAAACTAAAAGATAATACCATTATCGAAATCTTTATTGGTTTCATTTTACCTCACCTGTTATAAGTCATAATATACTTTTCTGTTTTGGAAAAATTATCCTATTTTCTACATAAAATGCCTTTCTCACAAAACTTGATTCTGAATATTTTTTTAGTTGTTCACATAAACCAGTTAAACTATTTATATCATTTGATTTTCCAACCCTTATGGCATACAATCCATTAATTTCTTCAACCCTTGCATCAAGAAAACCATCAGAAATAATCTTCTCGGCTAATTCAATAGCATTTTTTTCTCTTCCTCTTTCAAATGAAGCAACCTGCACAGTCAAAATTTTTTCTTTATCTTTATTACTCTGATTTGATTTATTTGTATTCGCAGATAAAGCAATGGTTGAATCATTTTTCGTTTCCAGAGATAAATAATCAGCAATAACACTTTTTGTTGTATCCTTCAAGATTGGCTTATAATCCTTTTTTATAGAAGAAAACAAAACAGTATCATTTACATTATCAACATCTGACATCTGAGAAGTTTGTATTTCGCCACTACTCCCATTACCTGAATCAACATATAAAACAAATGTCTTATCCTTATATTTCAAAACAACCCTATCTGGAAGTATCTTTGAAATTGTATATCCTGACTTTGTTTCATTCTCTGCTTTTACCTCATCATCTATGACAATCATTGGTCTATTTTTATCATAAACAATACCTGATATCTTAAAATCAGGAGCAAGAACAATTTCAGAAGGAGTGGAACCAGATGAAGTTTCTGTCTTTTTTCCAGTATATCTTATGTCTGGTTGAGAAAAAGGATCCCTCGATAACTTCAGATTAAATGATGATTCCTGCTGTTTCTCAATTGTACTCACAAGTATCTGAACGCCGTTCATTGCATTGTCGAATTCCTTAAAATCAAACAACTCACCATCAGGTTTTTCTTTGTCTGTTTTCAAAATCTTCTTGGTTTCAGATTGCGAAATTCTGATTGTTGTGGATTTTGTTGGCTTAAATGCTCTCACAAGGGCAAAAATAAAAATTAAAAATAAAACCCCAAGCATTATCAAATTTTTCTTTGTTTTCTTTTCCATATTTCACCCCAATTTTTTTAGTCCTGAAACAATTATAACAACTGATATCCCATCCTCTGACTTACTTATCTCAGTTGATTCTATTTTCAAGAATTTCCGAGATTTTTCAATACCATTTATCAGGCGTAAGATTCCCGAGATATCTCCCTTAAACGAGATATTCCAATAATAATACTTCTCATTATTTTTATCAATCGGCTCAAGGCCTATAATCTCTATATGAGAACTATCTGCAATAGAAACAATATGCCTGAACAACACAAGGTTAGGGTCATATCCATCAGTAAGCCATAAAAAATCCTTAAGTTTTGTGTTTGCCTGTTGGAGGGAACTCTTTATTGTCTTTATGTAATCAGGATAATTTTTAATTCTCAAATAGTCGTATTCAAGTTTTGCTCTCTGGTTTTTATACTCATCAAGAGTCCTGCGTTGCTGACTTAAAATAACATCATTAAAAATAAGCCATGTTCCAGCATATAAAACAATCATAATCACCAGATGAATCTTTATTGAAGAAAATCGGCTTTTCATTTTGTTTCTTCCTTTAATCCACATTCAATCCTAAAACTAATAGCATTATCGTCTGATTCTGCTTTTTTTATTCTTTTAACCTCTTTCAAAGAAACAAAACTAAAATCAGATGATAAATTTGCCCTTATATTATTCATAAAATCACTTATTGATTTTTCCATATTCAAACCGTCAGATGCAAGATTTCCTTCTATAACAAAAATATTCTGATTATTTTTTTCTTTTGATCCTTCAATAATATACATCCTTTCAAGCCACATATCTTTAGGAACAAACGAAACAATCACTGCAAATTTTTTAGTCCACAGTGGCCTTTTACTGTATTCCTTCTGTGCATCAAAAAGTTTTTTCGAAAGATCCTCTGCATCTCTGCGGTATTTTTGAACCTCCTGCATAAAACCTTGTTCACTGCTTATCTTTTGTTTATAACTTTTAATACTGTCAAGTGTATACATAATGGTAATTCTATTTGAGATATATGTAATCCCAAAAATAACTAAAACACACAAAAAACCAATAACATACATCATTACAACACGTATCAAAAAAACTTTTTGATAATATCTTTTCTGTCTCTCTCTGAGTAGATTTATCTCTATCATACAAGTTTCCTCGAAAAAAGCCCAAGAACCACGCTAAAACAAACCTCCATACATTCTGGTTCAGATGTTTTACAATTCTCAAATCTTCCTTCCATTGGCTTCCAGATTTCTCCTGAAATTTTTATACCATCCTCAATCATTGTTAAAATTCCAGGGATTAAACTTGATCCACCTGTAAGTAAAATCCTTTCAATATTCCTGTTCATTCGTGTTTCAAAGTACCTTAGAGATGTTGATATTTCTTCGAGTACATCAGGAAGTAATCCCCGCACAATATTTTGAACCTCTTCCTTAAAAAAGGGTCTTTTTTTATTTGCTCTGCATCAGATATAGAAACACCCTTATGACGGGCAATCTGGGATGTTATTCTATCTCCTCCAAAATCAATATCCCTGACAAAAACAAAACCATCTGGGTCAATGACAGCAAGGTTTGTATATCTTGCTCCGATATTAAGTATAGAAATTGCCTTCTGTATCTTATTATCCATGGTAAGATAACAGTTTACAAGCGCAAGCCCATCAATATCCATAATTATCGGACGCAACCCACTCATCAAAAGTGTATCAACATAAAAATCACACCTTATTTTTGGAATTCCTGTAACAAGAACTGTGCGTTTTGAAGAATCAGAACAAGGGAAAATATGATAGTCATACTCAAGATTTTCAATACCCCCAGGCACAACCTGGAAAAGTTCAAGTTCAATAGAACTTTTAATCTCGTCCTCAGGAATATCTGGAATATCAAAATAATGGATAATAACCGGCTCTCCACCAATGCTACAAACTGTTTCGCGTCGTTTGATTTTAGTATCTCTAAGAAAGTTCTTTAGAAAGATGGAAAACTGTTTCTGTTGATTTTCATTAAGGTTAAGGTGTGCATAGGGAACTGGATTTCTTATTATTCCTGCGTTCCTAACAATAAATCGATTTTTCTTCTGATATCCCTCAACTACCTTAATATAATGTGTTCCGATATCTATTGCTAATATTCCAGCCATATAAATACTATAACCCACAATAAAAAAATTTGCAATATCCACTAGGTATTCATCAAAACCATTCAATAACCAGAAAATTGCAAATCCACTCTAATCTTTGCTTGGAAAAAAAGTAAGCATAAGAAAAAAAGTATTTGGAAACCGCAAAAAAAAAGTATAAGAATTGGTTTAAAACACTGAATGGGGAAGAAATATCGAGAACCTTATATATTTCTTCCCCATCAGAAAAAACCACATATTCCTTGATGCTATTTACAGATTAAATACCGCTGTAGGTAATCACGGCTCCGCCAACGTTTGTATACTCCATTTTTACTGTTATGCCATCAGCATCTCCTGTGCCGTTCGTTTCTGCCTTAAATCCATTGCCGTCAGCTTCCGTCACGGTAAAACCGTTCTGAAAGTACTTGTTTCCTGTAGTTTCCACACCAAGAGCGGCACTGTCAGTGGTATAGGTATTATGCTCTGCATAGTATACCCTTTCAGCAGTAAGAACAGAACCAAGAAGCGCTGCTCCTTCAGATGCCATTGCCCTTTTAACGTTCTGCCTGTATATCGGCACAGCGACTGCAGCAAGAATTCCAACAATGATAACCACAACCATTAATTCAACAAGCGTAAAACCCTTGCTTCTGTTTTTTCTATTCATCATCTTTTTCATTAAAATCACCTCCTTTCTTTTTTAGGTTTTATTTTTTGGGTTAATAATTTAACATAGTAATTAAATTGTACAGGTAGGGTACATAGGTAACACTTTTTGGTGCTGAAAAAAGAAGTCAAAAGGTGTCTGATATTTTAATG
>MWDQ01000111.1 GCA_002070645.1 candidate division TA06 bacterium ADurb.Bin131 | reverse complement strand
ACGGGTACGCACACCCAAAGACCATGCAGAAATAGAACGATTCAACAGAACCTTGGAGGAAGAATTTTTACAAATCGGACATTATATTGATGATCCAGAAATATTTAATCCCTTGCTTACAGAGTGGCTTATAGAATATAATTTCAAAAGACCTCATGAATCATTAAAATATCAGACACCTTTTGACTTCTTTTTTCAGCACCAAAAAGTGTTACCTATGTACCCTACCTGTACAAGAATTTGACACAGATTGAGAATTCTGTAAAATAATTAGAAAAAAAAATACTACCATGAACAGCGATAAGCCTGGACCATTATGTACTGGATTAGTAAAGCAATTCACCGTTTTATACGATTTAAAAGACGGGTCGCAATCGTGCTTGCTGTTGTTGGTCCAGGCATCATCACGCTTGTTGCAGACAATGATGCAGGTGGTATATCAACATATGCTGTAACAGGTTCAAAATACGGATTTAATCTCCTGTGGATTTTTATCTTTCTTATCCCTGCTGCATATTTTATTCAAGAAATGACTGTGCGTCTTGGTGCAGTCACAAAACGCGGGCACGCTGAGGCAATATTTGATTCATTCGGTCCTTTCTGGGGCTGGTTTTCCCTTTTTGATCTTGCAATAGTAAACTGGCTTACCCTTATAACAGAATACATTGGAATGATTGCTGCTATGGAGTTATTTGCCATACCCCCGATCATTACATTTGTTCTGGTTACACTCCTACTTATAGGTATAACAGTAACAGGAAGCTACTGGACATTTGAAAAAATCACTCTACTTTTTTGTGGATTTAATCTTGTTTACATTCCAGCAGCACTATGGGCAATGAAACTTCCAGATGCTCCTGGCTGGGATCAGGTCTTGAAAGGATTCTATGCTCCATCTTTCCCTGGCGGCTTTTCGGGAGATTTAATATTTTTCATTATGGCTAACATTGGAACAACAATCACTGGTTGGCAGATATTCTTCCAGCAAAGCGCAGTGGTTGATAAAGGACTTGAGACCCATGATGTCAATTTCGGACGGATTGATACACTGGTGGGTGCAATATTAACCGGGGTGGTGGCTATTTTCATTATAATCACCACTGCCGCTGCCTTCCATTATCACAATCCACCAATCGTAATAAGCGATGCAAAACAAACTGCAGAAGCCCTTGTACCACTTTTTCCATATGGAAGAGGAGAACTTGCAAAGAGATTGTTTGCAATTGGATTGTTTGACGCAGGATTTCTTGGCGCGCTATGTATATCCCTTACAACATCCTGGTCTGTCGGCGAGGTTTTTGGATGGGCTCATTCACTTAATCGCAGAGTAAAAGAAGCACCCTGGTTTTATTTTATCTATATTTTTGGCCTTGTAAGTGCCGGCGCCATAACACTAATACCAGGCGCTCCTCTTATAATAATAACAATGTTTGTTCAGGTTATTGCTGTTACACTTCTGCCATCAGCGCTGATATTTCTCGGTTTTCTACTGAACGATAAAGAACTTATGGGTCAGTATACAAATACAAGACTTCAAAATTTTGTTAACTGGTCAATAATAATTATAATCTTTATTATGGCTACAATCTTTGCGTTAACTGTGCTTTTTCCTGAAATGTTTAATGTTTCTCCGGGAGCAGGATTATGACAGAAAAAAATAGTTCTTCCTCATCATATAGGTTTCTTTATTTCTCAAACCTTGCTGGCTCGAGAATCTGTGCAGGAGGGATAAGAAATAAAATTGGAAAACTTACTGATCTCGTGGTTAAACTTGTAGAGCCATATCCAGAAACTGTCGGGCTTTATATTGAACATGGGTGGGGAAGACCAACTGAGTTTGTTCCCTGGGAAAAGGTAAAGAAGATAGAAAATAGGATCATTTTTATCGATCCTCCACCAGAAGAAAAATACCCGCCATTTGTTGATCAGCCAGGATGGATAATGATTGATAGGCATCTTATGGGAAAAACAATACTCGATATAGATGGAAGAAGAATCGAGGTTGTTAATGACGTACATCTTATGGAAGCAGGAAAAAAACTTCTTGTTGTTCATGTGGATATATCTTTTAATGGATTTTTAAGGAAATGTGGGCTCGGACGACTTAAAATTTCTGAACCAAAACTTATTTCGTGGAGATATGTCCAGCCACTTTCCGTTGAGGATGCGATTTCTACTGATACTGTTTCTTTATCAATTACCAAAGAGCAGTTTAAGAAGATGCCAGGTGAGGATCTTGCAGATGTTCTTGAAATTCTTCCCAAAAAAGAGCAAGAGGCTGTTTTCTCTGCACTTGATTCTGAAAAAGCGGCTGAAGCGCTTGTTCAGGCAGAACCACGAACCCAAAGACAGATTGTATCGGCACTCCGCAAAGAAAAGGCAAAACTTATCCTATCTGAACTTTCCATTCCCCAGATAGTGGACTTGTTTTCGATATTACCGTATGACGATATAGTTGAGTTAACAAATCTTCTTCCACCTGAAAAAGCAGAAAAAGTAAAAAATCTTCTATCTCAGGAAGAATCAACAGCGAGGGAACTGGCTTCAAACAATTTTATAGCAGTCAAAAGTGATATTACAGTAGGCGATATATTGAAACAAATCAGAAGTGGCTCTTTTGAACACGATCAAATAACATATATATATGTGGTTACAGACGAACATGTACTTATAGGCGTTATAGACATAAGACAGGTTATTCTTGCTCGTGATGACACCCGGATAACCGAAATTATGACCTCGCCTGTTGTATCAATTGACGAGGATCTTTTGAGAGAAGATATCTGCGAACTTTTTGCAAAATATAATTTCAGAATGCTTCCAGTCGTTGATAAAAAAGACGTACTCTTAGGTGTAATTCATTACAAAGATGTAATGAAACCTTCGGTTTAAAAAGGAACATAAATGGCTAGATATAAACAAACCCCAGGAGTAAGAATAATCCTTATATTTTTAAGCATCTATGTCTTTGTGATGCTCGGACTTATCCTGTACAAATTCCTGAAAACCATTCATTAAGAGACAGCCTTTTCATATAGTGACTTAAACTGGCTCACTGGCATTTTTGCACTGGCAGCAATTTTTTCAAGCATTGTCTCATCATTAAAATCATGCCTTTCGAGTCGAACCATCATGCTTCTTGCTGCAATATAAAAATCTGAGTTTATATCAAGTTTTCTTACTGCAGTTTTCCCGGTTTCAGAATCAAGAATCTCATCAAATGGAATTGGTACAATATTTCCTGCCTGCACTGATATCAAAGCACCAGACCTATAGTCATCACCAAGAAGATATCTTACTGCTCCACAACCAAGTTCATGTGTATACTCTATATCAAATGGTATTGGTTTTGCACATCTTAATTCATATCCAATTGTAACGTCAATAAACTGTGCTTTTTCACCCCTATTCTTAAACCTTTGGTTCAATGTCCGTTTTATTATCAAACATAAAGGTACCTCAGCCATCCTGAAATGCCCGTGCTCATCATATTCGACAACAGCCAGAGGATTATCCTTTATCTCATTCTTAAGCAGGTCGCCTACACCTTCTGCAATAACAGCAACGCCATAATCTTTTCCGAGAGCCTTTGCCTTGAATATAGAACCTTCTATGATACTACATACAAGGTCAATTGTTGGCGTTTCTTTAAATTCCTCAGGGACAATTGTAATGGTTGCACCGCCAGCAAGCCCCATTCCAAGAGCAAGATGCCCTGCTGTTCTTCCCATCGCAACAACAAGATACCATCTATGAGTTGTTCTTGCATCTTCAAGAAGATTTGAGACAAGTTCAGCCCCAACATGCCGAGCTGTTTGAAATCCAAATGTTGGAATATTTGCAGGAAGAGGAAGATCGTTGTCAATCGTTTTTGGAACATGCGCAACCCTTATTGACCCACCAGCAAATTTATATGTTTGACTCGCACTAAATGCAGTATCATCTCCACCGATTGTAATAAGATAATCTATACCGAGATTCTTAAGGGATTTCACAACATTATCCATTTTTTCCTGACTCTTGGTAGGATTTTCCCTTGATGTATGCAGAATTGAACCACCGAGGAAACGATCTTTAATAACATCATTTTCAGAAAGAGATATAATGTGAGTAATATCTCCTTGAGAAATCCACTTGAACCCATCAAGAATTCCAATCACCTCGAGTCCGTTATTCAATGCTTCAATTGTCGCAGCACCAATAACACCATTAATACCTGGTGCAGGCCCTCCTCCAACAAGAATTCCAACTCTCTTTTTATTAGAATTCATCTTCCCTCCCTTTTATATGAATAAACAAGATTATATTTACCTATTATTCTTTACCATCCCTGTATCAACACAATTCATCGATTGGACGTTTGAGTATATTATGATAACAAAAATATCGCTATTCTTCAAGAATACCAAGATGTCTTATTGAATTATTATTCACATATTCTGGACCAACAGATAATTTTTTTGGAATAACTTCTTCAAATATTCCGCTTTTAATAGACGGCATTTTTTCTTTTTTGCAACAAACAAAAGAATTATCTTTTGCGATACAAATTCTCTTGCATAGATTGTTAGCAACAATTCCGTACTTTGATTTTTTACCACAGGTAATTTGATTTTTCCTAAACCAAATATCGCAGTTCACATTTTCAATAAAAACCTCACCCATCCCTATCTTTCTGCAGTTTTCGGAAATTATGTTTCCTTCAATTAGATTTCTGTGGCCTCCCATAACCTCATCGGCCTTTCTAAAATAGATAGCATGTCTTGCATTATCTGTAATGGTATTTTCCCTTATAATATGATCAGTATCCCTTGCTCCAATTGAAATTCCATCATTGCCATTGTTAGAAATTTCACAGTTTTCCAATAGCGTAAAACCCACCCTCAAACAATAAAAAACGCCATCATTATCATTTTTAATAATCTTACAGTTTCTCATTATAACGCCTGTTGAACCACTTCCAGGATGCAACCCTGAACCAGAGTTATTCCTTATCTCACAATTCTCAATCAGTAAGCGCGTACATTGTTGATAACTGATTCCATCACCAGCGTATTTTTCTACAAGTATATTTGATAGATTTACTCCATGGCATTGCAGAAGAAAAATCCCCCCTCCCCTGCATCCATCAATAAAATCATTTTCATCTTTATTGCCCTCTATTGTAATTCCCTGAACCAGTGCATCCCTCACATAATACCCACTTATCACAGGAAATTCTGTTGACACCCTTGCATGCCTTATTCTTGCATAGTCATGATTTAACATTTTATCTATACCGAGTTTATCGCCATTTTTCCAGATAATCGTAGCAACAGTTCCATAGAATCCACGGCCACTATCGTCGATGATATGTATACCCATTCCGACATTAAATAAATCCGGCCGTTTAACCGATACATCATAATGTCCATATCCAAGATCAGCAGATAAATCAGAAGAAACACATCTGGATTTTTTAAGCACTGTTCTTCCCTGTGTGCCATAGATTTTCACCCCTGTCTTGAGGTGAAGAGAATCCTGCATTTCAAATATACCGGGCCCAATCATAATAGACCCTCCCCCTGATTTATATATACTATCAACTGCATGTTGAAGTATTTCATTGGTTCCATTTTCTACTTTAACCTCAACGATATTTTTTTTCATTTATTTTCTCCATGATATGATATTTCCATAAAAAATAACCTGCTCCCAACAATAAAATTTGGTCAATATTATATCACGCGTTTAATCATCGGAGGTAATCCACTTCGCGGGTGTTCCCATATATCAAGAGAAAAGGACACTGAGATGAAGGAATATTTTACGGATGAAAATGTTCTCAAAACACTAAAAAAATGTGAACAATCAGGAATAAATGCTATTCAAGCACGAGGTGATTATATTGTAATGAACTGGATTGAACTTCACAGAAGGCAGGGCGGCTTTCTTCACTGGATTGCGCAAACTGCTTCAGAAATGCATGATGTATTTCAAAACATCAGGGTTATCTCTGCCTCGGGCGCAATAGCAATATACCATCATGGAACAAAAACAGATAGATTATGGAATGAAAGGAAAATTGATTCTGTAAAGGAATATCTAAAATCTATCAGAGATACAGGAAAAGTTCATTGATTCAGACCGCGAAAAAATGCTTGAGACCATACGAAAAACAAACAAAACCTGCCTTACTTTTAAGATACTCAGAGCAGGTAGAAAATGCGACTCTCAAAGAGAGGTTGAACCTAGATTTCAATATATCTTTAATAACATTAAGCCCACTGATGCCATTGTTGTTGGAATGTTTCCAAAGTATTCAGATCAAATTCAACTGAATGCTGCGAGTGTTAGAAAAATCCTTGGAGAAAAATAATACAAAAAATCTATTTTTCCTTTGTTTCTTTACTTTCTTTTATCTCATCATATCTTGTTTCATACATTTTTAATGCATTTATCAAGTCCTTTGCAGCATCCGGCATTTCAACCGCCTTCTTAAAAAGGATGTCCTGGGTAGTTATCCCTTTGACACCATAGAATTTTTCGTTTGCGTCATTATCATTTAAGATTAATCCGCCTTCGATGGTGGCGCCGGCATAAAGTCCCTTTGCACGCGAATAAACAAGAATTGCTGTGCCAGGTCCAAGTTTTGCAGCAGCATCCCTGCCAACAGGCCCAGCAGCAACAGAACCATCCACTCCAAGCTTAAACTTTGTTTTTATAAGCATCTCCATTCCTTCCTTATTCATAATAAGAAGTATGCTGTCGACTGCCTGTCCACCAATCTGAACACCATAACTTCCTTCACCTGCTTTCACAAATGCAGGTGGACTCCATTCTCCTGTTTCCTCATCTCGAACAAGGGCAACACCATAACCACCCTTAACCCCAAATATAAACCCAGCCTTATACTGCCGCATTATCACAACTCCCCTGCATTGCTTAATAAGGGCTGCTGGAATTTCTGTATCAGGTGCCTCCATTATGTCATCGAGAAACATTTTTGCCATATCAATTCTTTTAACAAGAGCCCTCGGTGGAGCAGCAAAAACACAACTGGTTACAAATAAAAGAACCATTGAACATAAAAGAATTTTTTCCTTCATAAAAAACCTCATTGCTACCTCCTTTTCAGTTAAAAAATCTTCCTTTTTTTCTATTCATGCTTACATTTTTATAAAACCTCGTCACAAACAATTATATTTCCGAATCTCGTCAAGCTGTTTTCTTTTCTTCTCACGGATATCCGAAGAAGCAGGATATCCAACTGTAACAAGAACATCTATTTTCCGTTTCAATGGTATATCCAATATTTTGTGCACTGCTTTCTCATTAAACCAACCAATCCAGCATGTTCCAAGACCTTCAGATGTTGCCTGAAGAATAAAATGTTCAACTGCTATACCTATATCAATAAGATTATAGTGAGTCCCTCTAAAATAACCGCCAAGGCAGGCGGAATATCTTGACCTTTCGGTTATGACAACTATGATAACCGGCGCGCCTTTCGCAAAAGAGTTAAGAGAATAAACCCCTGAAAATGCCTGCTCTGAAAGACGCTTAATAAGCACTGGATCTGTTATCGCAATAAAACTCCAGGGCTGCGAGTTACATGCGGATGGTGCGAGCCGCGCTGCCTCAAAGCATCGGTCAAGAATATCTTTACCGACAGGCTTTGAACTATACTGTCTAACACTCTGTCTTATTTTTGCAAGTTCGAGAAAATTCATATATTGTTATGTAGTATAACACAAAAATACCCGGTTAATCAAAAGGTGTAACCTTGACAAATAAAAATCATCTGATAAACTACAAGGATGATCAAATTCAGGGTTTATTTTCATCATTACTAAAAAACCGAAAAACATGAAAAGAAACCCTTTATTTCAGTAAAAAAATCTATAACACATACCAGAAATAAAAACTAAGATGAAAAAAGATAGCAGAAACTATTCTATTGCAGATTACCTTTCAAGGGTTTTTGATAAGGAAAAAAGATCTCTTGCCTTCACTGCAAAAAATAAAGGAGAAATAATTCGATGGAAAAACACCACAAGAAGAAAACTAAAGGAACTAATAGGATATAATAAATTTGAAAGATGTAATCCTACCCCAAAAATTAACGAAAGTACTGATTTCCCTGATTATACACGTTTTCATATGGAGATTAAAACAGAACCCAGTGTCCTCATGCCTTTCTATGTACTAAAGCCAAAGATTAAAAAAGATAAATACAGCTGCGTAGTTGCACTTCACGGTCATGGAAGCGGCGGAAAATATTCTGTCGCAGGAAGAAGTGATATTCCCGAAATATCTGAGGCAATTAAACAACATAATTATGATTATGGTGTTCAATTTGTAAGGGAAGGTTTTCTTGTATTTTGTCCTGATGCAAGGGGTTTTGGTGAAAGACAGGAGAAATGGGCAAGGAATAACATTCTTAATTCATCCTGTCTCTGGATTAACAATATGGCAATTCCCCTCGGAATGACAATAACAGGAATGTGGACATGGGACATACATCGTCTTATTGATTATATTCAAACGCGAGAGGATGCTAATAAAAACAAGATCGCATGTGTTGGACTTTCAGGTGGAGGATTGCAAACACTCTGGGCGTCTGCCCTTGACGATAGAATTAGATGCGCTGTTATCAGCGGTTATATGTATGGTTACAAAGAATCCCTTCTTGAAATGTGCACCAACTGCTCCTGTAATTATGTTCCGCATCTTTATGAATACCTTGATATGGGAGATATTGCTGCCTTAATTGCGCCAAGACCCCTTCTTATAGAAACAGGAACGCGAGATCCACTTAATGGGGCAAGTGGTTTGAGAAACGTATATTCACAAACTTCAATAATAAGAAGATCATATAAAATAATGGAAAAAGAAAAATTATTCAAGCATGATGTATTTGAAGGTGGACACAGATGGCACGGTGTTGAAGCAATACCATGGATAAAAAAACATCTCTTATAAAAATGAACCAGAGAAATCATCCCTTAAGAATAGGCATCATTGGAATGGGCGGTTTTGCTGGTGCACATCATAGTGCTATTTATGAACTCGAGAAAAGAAACCTTGCAAAACTTCTATGCACCTGTGATATTCACCCTGAAAACTTTAAGAAACAAATCCAAGAACTGAATATGGAAAAGCGTGGGGTAAAAATATTTAATAACTACATTAATATGCTCGATGAATTCAAAGATATATTACAAATGGTTACAATCCCTGCTCCTATCCATCTCCACGCAGAAATGCATAGAGAGTGTGTAAATCGAAAACTGCCTGTGTATCTCGAAAAACCCCCAACTCTTGATTATTTTGAACTTTTGCAGATGATTGAAACTGAAAAAAAAGCAATAAAAAATACAAATGTCGGATTTAACTACATAGTTCAGGATTTAAGGCAGGATTTAAAAAGAAGAATTATACAGGGGGAATTCGGAGAGATAAAAAAAATTACATTCACAGGTCTATGGCCAAGATATCCATCTTATTTCAAAAGATCACAGTGGGCCGGACGGTTAATAATTGATAATAAGATTGTTCTTGATTCATGCTTTGGAAATGCATTAAGCCATTTTATTCATAATATCCTTTTCTGGTGTGGAAAAAAGAATCTTTTTTCATGGGATCCAGTGAAAATCGTTCATGCCGAATTATACAGAGCACATCAGATACAATCAACAGATACGGTTTTTGTTTCTGCATCAACAGAAAACGTCAGAGATATAAGGATTATTTTAACCCATGCATGTGCAAAGAAAACCCCTGATATTGAAAAAATCTATTGCTCAGATGCCGAGATTGTTTTTGAAGGAAATAAGTCCAACAATGGTAAAACCTTCGCAGAAAGCACTATTGAATGGAAAGATGGAAAAATCGAAAGAAAGCAACAAGAAAATCAGAACCTAGTCATTTCCAATATCCAGAGATACATTGATTATCTCTCTGGAAAAGAAAACAGACCACTTACGAAAATTGATGATTGTATACCCTTTGTAATGTTCAATGATCTCATTTATATCGCCGCAGAAGATATTGCATGTATTCCAGAACAATATTTAGAATATATTGACGCAGGTGAGGGTGAAAAATTCATTGCAATAAAAAACATTGAATCCATTGCTGAGGAATTTATCGAGAGAAAAAAATTCCCTTCTGAACAAAAGATTCCTTGGGCACATAAAGGTGGTGTAGCAAAAAATACTGACATAACCAGATTAAACACAGTAATACAATCTCTCGTAGAAAAAGCCCAGAACTGAAAATCACCCGATCAAGACCGCCATACCAATCATTCCAAAGGTATAGCCCCATCCAAAGGTGGCAAAATGAGGATCAACATTACTAAGAAAGAACCCGAGAATAGTTAAAGCAATAAAAACAACAAGTCGGATAAATTTACCGATTGTCATCTCGACTTTGCCTAATTTTCTTGCCATAGACCCTCCTTTATAAATAAGGATAGATTGATTTTTTAATTACTTTCCCCTTCTTCCTTTTTTTGAATTTACACCTTGTATTTTGAATTCCCAAAATTTCTCCCTCGGACCAGGAAGAATTATTATCCTTAAAACTATATTACCCCTGGATAGTCTGATTTTCAAGAAAATTGAAAAAATTTCATTTACTTTATAAAATAGAATTATGCTGACAGGTCCTTTTGAATATAAAAAGAAATACGATTTTTCAGTAAGATTGAAGAAAAAAAATAAAGGATATGATGTTTTCCTCGTAAGATTTCCCTCTGCATTTAGTACAGGACTAAAAGAGGGTGATTATGCATGGGGTTTTTATTATAAGGTTAGAGAATCGAAAAAGGCAATTATTATTCTCCACGGACTTTCGATGATTTCTTTAACAGAATACTTCTGTCGAAAGTTTGCAGAGAATGGGTTTTCGAGTTTTATATTGGTAATGCCATACGCTCCCAGTAGAATCCCGAAGAAGAGAATATTCTCAAAACTACCAGATAACATTGATTTTGTAGATGGATTTAAAAAAGGCCTTATACAATCAGTTATTGATGTGAGAAAAACAATTGATTTTTTAATGTGCGAAAACGATTCAATTGGAATTCTCGGTATCAGTTTAGGTGCAACTATAGCAGCACTTGTTCATTGTATTGATAGCAGAATCAGGTCTGGAGTACTCATTCTTGGTGGAGGGGACCTTGCAAATATGCTGTGGGATTCAAGAGATTTTATAGCAAGATTTTATAAAAGGGTTTTATCAAGAAGTGTTACAAGACAACAACTCGTTGAAAGATGGAAAGATATAGATCCTCTTACATACGCAAAAAAAGGACTTAAGGTTTTAATGATAAATGCAAGATATGATACATCGATAAGAGGCGAATACTCAAAAAAATTGTGGGAAGCCCTTGGAAAACCAGAAAGATATATGCTTAGATGCGCTCACTTCTTTATGTTCCATATATTTTTTATTAAAAACCTTGTTCTTTCTCATTTTCGAAAAACCCTCAATAATTCAAAATGAAGCAAGCCATCCACCATCAATAAAAAGTGTTTGACCCGTTATAAACTTTGCATCATCACAACATAAGAAAACAGCAGCAGGACCAATATCATCAGGGTTTCCCCATCTTCCGAGAGGAGTCCTTGAAACCACCCATCTTGAAAAATCTCTGTTTTTATAAAGGGGTTCTGTGAAATCTGTCTTTATGTACCCTGGTCCAATACCATTAACTCTTATATTGAACTTTGCCCAATCAACTGCCAGCGATTTCACAAGTTGTTTTAATCCTGCCTTTGATGCGCCATAGGCAGATGTAGTAGGTCTTGCTGCCTCGCTCATCAGTGAGATTATCATAATACAAGAACCTGGCCTGTTATTAGAAATCAAACTTTTTGCCCACTCTGAAGAAAGAATAAATGCTGATGTTAAATTTATATTTATAACATTATTCCATTCATCAATACCTATCATATCTGCTCTTTTCCTCACAGTTGCTCCAGCACAATTTATAAGAATATCAAATAGACCGTATTTCTTGATAAGACGACTATAAAATGTCTGTATTTTTGATACGTCCGAAAGATCAAACTTTTCTGCGCTGCACAAAGGATTAATCTTTTGCAAAAGATTGGCAGCGTCAATATTTTTTTTATTATTCCTTCCAATAATTACAGTAGATGCACCAGCACGAGTAAGAGACATTGCGATGGAAAAACCAATGCCAGAATTTCCACCAGTAACAAGTGCACGCCTTCCATCAAGAGTAAACATAGAATATTCTAATCCTTGCAGTTTAATATACAGATTCCATTCTTGAAATACTTAAAAATGAAACGTTGATAAAAAACGATAAAACACCTCGGAACTTAACCCATTGATGCTAAAAACTAATAAACCTCTACTTTATAAAGAACCTTTTTTGCCGGTGGAATATCTTTTTCCCAGGACCTTTTATAAACAAATTCAATTGTTGTTTTTCCCCTGCCGACTGCCTTAAAAATAAAGGTTTGCGTCCCTGGATTACCAACAATCCGATTATTAGAGTTTTGCTTATATTCACTTGAAACAAGTTGTAGGACCGTGGTATCGTGCCTTTCAAACCACTCAAACCCGGTTGATGGATTTGATTCAAACCCAAGTTCAAATGTTTCACCAAGTTTTACGGAAAGGTTTTTACTCATCTCGTTACCTTCTGAAACAGAAACATCCTTTTGAATGCAACCTGTTAATAGCAATACAATGGATAAAATTGCTATAAGATTTGCTGTTTTCATTTTGCCTCCTGCCAATAATATTTTACTACAATAAAATTTCAGGTAAAATAATATATAAAGATGGTGGGTGTAGCTCAGTGGATAGAGCGCCAGACTGTGGCTCTGGACGCCGGGGGTTCAAATCCCCTCACCCACCCTTTTTTCTTTATAAGAAGGGGATTTGAATGGAGCGAAGATGATTAGGTCTGAGCAAGCGAAGACCTATGCGGTGGGCCGACCCGAGTCGCTGTGGGAGACGAGGGCGCCAAATCCCCTCACCCACCCTTTTTTCTTTATAAGAAGGGGATTTGAATGGAGCGAAGATGATTAGGTCTGAGCAAGCGAAGACCTATGCGGTGGGCCGACCCGAGTCGCTGTGGGAGACGAGGGCGCCAAATCCCCTCACCCACCCTTTTTTCTTTATAAGAAGGGGATTTGAATGGAGCGGTGCTGGTGCGATGAAGAAAGAGCACCGTATAGCACTAAGGGCGAGTAGGTGAGCGAGCTTCCCGAAGC
>MWDQ01000110.1 GCA_002070645.1 candidate division TA06 bacterium ADurb.Bin131 | reverse complement strand
AATAGCAGTCATACACCACGTAAAAATGCCTGCAAGAAGCGCCAGGAGAATAGGATGAATATTTTGTATTATGGTATTCATATGATATTTCTTTTTCAGTCATTTTAAAAAGATCCTTATCTGTTTATCTTCGTTCAATATTTTATCATACAGGCATCCGATACTCGCATCTTCGTAAAAAAAGGAGTGCAAGAAAGAGATTGCAAGATGCAAAGTGTAAAAGGAAAAACAAAACAATGAAAGTAGTTAATTTTGGGTTTTGCAATTTGCATTCACCTTTTGAATTATATGATAAGGTAAAGATTCCAATACAACGCAGATACTTTGACAAGCAGGTTAATCAGGTATTATCATACAGAGTAGATTTTGCGATTGAGTTGTAAAAAAGATGGAGGGAGGTTTTACTATGAGATGCAGATTTAGGTGTGATAATAATAAGATTTTGACACTTATTCTCGCATCTGTATTATTTATCTCCTGCTGTTGTGTAGGATTATCTGCAGAATCAACCCCAGCCAGTAATTCAACTTCACCATTGAAATATCTTTGGGCAAAGGCGTATTATATCCCTCCTGAAACAACAACAGAAGAATCAGGATATTTCTCCTTATGCGAAGGGAAAAATGGAAAAATTTATATTGGAACAGCAGCATATGGCCGGAATTCATATCTGGTGGAGTTCGACCCGGCCACTGAAGAATTCAAGATAGTGGTTGATACCCATAAACTGGTTGGGTTGCCACTTGAACCAACTGGCTATGCCGCGCAATCAAAAATTCATACGCGCAATTTTGTTGGACCCTCAGGCACAATATATTTTGGTTCAAAGCAGGGATACCCAACTCCTGATGAGGTAAAAACTGGTAAAATTGCAACCTATCGTGGTGGTTATGTGATGACGTATAACCCTGAAACAGGCGAGGCAAAAAATCTCGGAATGCCGATGCCTATAGATGATCCTCGTATAGCAAAACACAGTAAATCTATAGATGCCAATACTGATATAGAAGGAGAGGGTGTTATTGATGTTACTGCCGACGAAAAACGCGGACTAATTTATGTAATAACCAGCGAGCATAGTTACTGGATGCTTTATGATATGAAACATCCGGAAAAAGGATATCGTTTGCTTGGTCCAAAAAACGAAAAAGAAATGGAAAAACGGTATCTTCTTGGCCAGTCAAATACCTTAGTTGACAGATACGGCAGGGCGACTGTAATTACTGCAGATTACCATATTGCACGGTATGATCCGCGTACTGACAAAGTTACTCTTGATAATCTACTGTTGGATGGTAAACCAATTCCAGAATTAATTGCGGATCAGATTAAAAAATATAAATATGCTGATGGATTTGACTGGCGTCTGGCAGCGGATGGACGAACTGCATATCTTGTATTCCTCAGTGACCTGCGATTGTTCAAGATTGACCTCGGCGGCAGAACCGGAAGACCTGTTAAGGGATTCTCAGTTGGCAATAGAATTCAAGGAAAAAATCCTGATTCACGCGGTTCACTTTGTATTGCAAAAGACGGAAGCGTCTATTCAGCAATCAGGATTGATAATGACACTGGTTTCGGACGCGGATTCTTACATCACTTAGTTAAATACGACCCACGAAGAAAACAGATGATGGACCTCGGAGTGTTTGCTGTTAAAAACCCTGAGTTCTTTGATTTTGCCGGGTCCTCGCGCCCACATCATGGGTTTCATACTCTTCCTGATGGCACGCTGACTCCACTTCATTATATTCTATCAATGATTGTTGCCCATGATGGCACAATATATGCCACTGTTTTGTATCCGTTTACCCTGTTGAGGGTAACACCTGAACAAATACAGTTGAATAGTAAAAAATAAAGGGTACATAAAGGCAGAAAATGCTGAGATTATTCGTTTCACTCTATCTCCATTAGAAAAAACAGTAAGTATAGGAATTTAAGATATAATGAATGTAATACGCGAAGGGGGACAAATGAAGATTTGTTTGAATGAAGCAACAACGATGCCATATTCATTAGAGCAGGATATAGTTTCGCTCGGAAAATCCGAAGTATTTGATGGAATCGAAATATGGGCAGAGAAACTAAGAAAATTCCTGATAGATGGTAGTGAACAATCACTTAAAGAAATTATTGCTAAAAATAATCTAAGGGTTGCTGCTATCTGTCCTTTTTTTCTCAGGTCTTTTGGGGATATGTCGCAGACCATAAACGAAATCAAATGGGGAAGTGAGATTGCCTCTAATCTTTCCTGCGATGTCCTGCTTTTGTGCCCGGATATACCTCCATCAAATCTTTCATATCCAGAAGCAGTAAAAATAGCAGGAAAAGCACTTAAAGAATGTTGCAAAATAACAGGAAATTATGGAATCAGAATTGCGCTTGAACCACTTGGAATGCATCCATTTATTCCAGGACCCAAGCAGGCAATGGATATAATAGAAGAAAGCCAAAGCGAAAATGCGGGTTTTATAATGGACACATTTCATTATTATAAATCAGGTGTTTCTATAGAGGAGATTGAAAAGATACCAATAGAAAAACTGTTGATTGTGCATATAAATGATTGCGAGAATAGACCAAAAGAAGAATTAAATGATGGACATAGATTATACCCAGGGTTGGGTGTAATTCCTCTTTATGATATCCTGAAGGTTTTGAAGAATAAAAACTATAATGGATTTCTTTCAATCGAAATCTTCAGGGAAGAATACTGGAAAAGTCCATTACCCACAATCATTGAGAATTCATATAAATCATTAAAAAGTATTATCGATAAGATATAAAAGATGGGTAAAAAAATCGGCCTTCCTTTGCAAAGCAAGGAGGATGAAAATATAGTGAGCACCTTCAGGTGCGATCCCTCTGCAAGTTCCCACTTTTGTAAAGGGGACGAGGGGGATTTAGAGAGGGATATAAAAAATTTTGAAACTACTGAAAAATCAACAAACAAGAACAGGAGGATGAGATGAAGGGAATGAAGTCAGGGATATGTATTGTTATATCAGTAATTCTCGCATCGTGTGGTTTATTAAGTGCTGCTGATTTAACTCTTGTAAAGGATGGAAAGCCAAATGCTGTAATCATTGCTGCGGATGAGGCGCAGGCACAGACAGCAGCAGTAGAA
>MWDQ01000109.1 GCA_002070645.1 candidate division TA06 bacterium ADurb.Bin131 | reverse complement strand
GTCGGGGCGAGTGGATTTGAACCACCGACCTCCTGGTCCCGAACCAGGCGCTCTAAACCAATCTGAGCCACGCCCCGAGCGCGCCCAGCCTGATTTGAACAGGCAACTTTCGGGTCCGCAACCCGACGTTCTATCCAGTTGAACTATGGGCGCTTAGAGAATATATTATACACTTTTTGTAATGTATTAGCTCTAAAAAGTAATTCTTACCTGCTCCTTCTCCCCTGCGGGGAGAAGAAACCTTCTTTTTTCTTCTTCATTTGTAAAAGGAAGTCTCCTGTTTCCTGTATCCTATCTACTTCTTAAATCCCCCTTCCCCACTTTCTAAAAGTGGGGAATTTGAGGAATCTAAATCTCCCCTGAACCCCTTTTTACAAAGAGGGGAACTATTTTTCGCTTTTTCAAAGGGAAAGATTTTTCTTCTTCTTTTCCCTGTATCCTGTCTACTGTATCCTGTTTCCTAAATTCACCGTCATCTTTATCTTTTTCCCCCCGTATAGGGAAAAGCAAATAAAACTTCTTGATGCTAATGTATTGCCAATTTTTGAGAATCAGGATAAATCTGAAATTTTAAAAATAGATATCATTGCCTTTTACATCTATCCCAACTATGGCAGGAAATTTTTCAACCTCAATTTTATAGACTGCTTCTGGACCGAGCTCAGGGAATGCAGCAATATCCCATTTTCTGATAAACCTTGAAAGATATGCGCCGCAACCACCATAGGTGACAAAATAGATTGCATTATGTTCGACAATCGCTTTTTTTACATTTTTTGAACGAATACCCTTTCCAATCATGCCTTTCAAGCCATACTCGAGTAATTTTATTGTATATCTATCCATCCTTGAACTTGTTGTAGGACCGCAGGATCCAACAATAAATCCTGGAGGTGTTGCGCTTGGGCCAACATAATAGATTATTTGATTTTCAATATCTATGGGTAATCTACCATTATTCTTGAGTATTTCAATAAATCTTTTATGGGCAGCGTCCCTTGCGCCATAAATTGTCCCGCTTATCTCAACAGAATCACCCACTCTTAATCGGGTGATTATTTTTGTATCAAGCGGTGTTTGTATTTTAATCAAAGATATCCCCTGTGAGATCTGTGCGCCCAGCAAGAAATCGAAACAGCAACGGGAAATCCTGCGATATGGGTTGGATATGTTTTTATCCTTGCGTCAAGGCATGTAATATCTCCACCGAATCCCCCTGGTCCGATACCGAGGGCATTAATTTTTGATATAAGTTGTTCCTCAAAAATAGATGTTTCATTATTTCTCGGTTGTCCTGCATCCAGCAAAGCATATTTTGAAAGGAATACTGCTTTTTCTGCAGTTCCACCCATTCCCAGTCCCACGAAAACAGGTGGACATGGATTTGGGCCTGCTTCTTTCACACATTTTACAGTAAATCTTATTATCTCTGGGATGCTTGCAGTTGGTCTGAACATTTTAAGCCGGGTTGTATTTTCAGAACCAAAGCCCTTAATCATTAATGAAAATCTAAACTGATCTCCGGGTATATTTTTATACCATACAATTGCAGGGGTATTATCTTGGGTATTTTTTCTATCCGGGATATTTACAATTGATTTCCTTAAGTAAAAGTCCCTGTAAGATTTTTTCACTGCCTCATCTGCAATCTGCTGAATTGTCTCAAAATGTTGAAATTCAATGCGAGTATTACTTCCTATTTCAAAAAAGATAACAACCATTCCTGTGTCTTGGCATATTGGAAGGTGTTTATTCTGTGCAATTTCCAGATTTTGTACTATTACATCAAGGATTTTTTTTCCAAGTGGACTTTTTTCTTTTTTTTGTGCATCAATTATTAGCTGTTTGATGGATGGGTCAAGTGTAAAACTTGCTTTTTCCACAGCGTGGTATATTTTTTCAAGGATATCCTTTTCTTTAATTATTTTCATTGGGTCTCATTCAGATATATGGTATAGAACAATTTCATTCAGGCATTTCATAAGATTCTTAAAAAGTGTTTCTGGTATGTATTTTACCATTGAAACCTGGTTTACAGGAACCCTGTGAAAAAACTTTAAAACCTGGACATGCTTTTCTGGTAGTTTGAAAGATGTTGGCTCTTTTGCATAGCAGTGAGAACAAACAGTCCCACCCAATTTTCCACTGAAGAAATTCAAATTATTTTTAGAACCGCAGATAAGGCATTTTTCAAGAAAGGGTCCAAAACCAAGTTCAAAAAGAATTTTCTCGGTTACAATAACCTCAATTGCCCTTTGATTTTTTATATATGGTATCAAAATTCCTGTTTCAGACAAAATATCATAAATTCCTTTACTGTTGAATCTTGCAATTGGAACAAACCTGTCTATTTCAGAGAGTATTTTTTTCCATAAAACAAGATTTTCACCTGAAAAATTAAAACTATTGAGAAGTGAGGGTTGGGTTACAAGTTCAAGCCCTGGTTTTGATCTGAAATAAACAAATGCTTCAATACAACTACCCTGTTGATATACAAGTGGAGGTATCTTTTTTTGGGATACTCTTACTCCTTTCATAATTCCTGCAATCTTACCATTTGTGTCAGATAACAGGTGGACAATTACACTTGTTTCGCGAAAGTTAATTCTTTTCAGGATTATTGCTTTGACTCTGGTCGGTGGCATTTGAGATATCGTAAATACCAAAAGAAAGAATAAGTTTCATTCCTGCTTCAACGCTAATAGGTAGAACCTTGAGTTTATCTTTGTGGACTGTAAGGATAAATCCGCCTGTTGGGGTAGGTACTGTTGGGATATAAACTGTCCAGTAATCATTACCCATATCTTCAGTGAGGGCCTGTTTACTTGTTATAAAACCAATTGTTGTGATTTGTTCTGACAACTGAATCAATGCGACGCCATAAAAAACCAGTTTCTCTTTTCTGAAAATCTGTTCGAGAATCGAATGGACAAAGTTATATAATTTGTTAAGAACAGGTACTGCGAGGAATATTTTTTCAATATATCGAAGTATACGCTTTCCAAAAACATTATGAGCAAGAAACCCCAGAATAAAAATCAGAACTATAAGCGAAACAAGGCCAAGCCCTTTTACATATAAATTCGGGATTGTCTTCTGCAACCATTGACCTATAAATCCCTCAAGAAAAATAAAGATCTTCCAGAGAATCCATACTGAAATCGCAGCAGGAACAATGATAAGAGTTCCAGAAATTAAATAGTTTCTTAATTTTGTTTTAATATTCATCTTAATATCATGGTAAATTTTTCGACAAGTTGAAACAATAGCACTGTTAAAAGTATTCCAAATACTGCACCAATAACAGTTTCTTCGATTGTATGTATATGTTTTATTATTCTTCCCTGTGCAACCCAGATTGCTAGCAAGAAAACAAGCACAGAAATCAATGGCTCTGTCTTAAATGTTAGCATGGAAACAATAACCCATATACTGAAGGCAAGCCCACTGTGAATACTTGGCATTCCTCCAGAAATAAAAACCTGTCGCTTTATATATGACTTGAGTATTATATACAAAAAACTTATTATAAAAAGTACAAAAAATGTAAAATACCACGGAAATGTAGCAAGGTTTTCAAATGCATTTCTGAACGAAGGAGGAAAATATTTTGCAAACAAAAGATATCCGATGATTATTGCAGTTAGTGCTGCAATCAAAACAGCGGCTGCAGATATATCTTTAATTCTGCGCGCTTGGATATGATACTGACTTGTAAACAAATCTACCAACATTTCAATAGTTGTATTGATTATCTCAGTGATAATTACAACTGAAACAAGTAAAACCAGAACCAAAAAATCAAGGAATGGTAATCTAAAAAAAAGACCACCTATAATCACACAACATCCAATTATAAAATGAATGCCAAGATTTCTTTCGTTTTTCAGCGCGTAAAATAAACCTCTGAAAGCATTTGTAAAACTTTCAACAATGTCCTGTTTTTTATTATTTTGCATTGAGATCCTTGATAATTCTCGAAAAAATCTTGTCCTGCTGTTTTTTCATCTTTATATAATCAACTGGTTTAATATCATCAAATCCAGAAAGATGTAAGATTCCGTGGATAATAAGGTATAAAATTTCAAGTTCAATACTGTGAGATACATCAAGTGCCTGTTTTTTTGCTGTTTCAACAGAAATTATTATTTCACCTTTTGAACCAAGATCAAAACTCAATACATCAGTTACATCATTTTTATTCAGGAATTTTTTGTTCAGTTTTTTTATCAATCCATCACTTACAAG
>MWDQ01000108.1 GCA_002070645.1 candidate division TA06 bacterium ADurb.Bin131 | reverse complement strand
GTAGCTCAATAGGACAGAGCATCTGCCTTCTAAGCAGAGGGTTGCCCGTTCGATTCGGGCCAGGCGCGCAGCGCCTTCCGAATCGTGGGGGAGCAGGGGGTTTGCCCCCGCGAGTGCTTGGGGGAAGTTGATTTATCTCGTGAAGGGGAAACCCCCCTTCACGAAGACATTCGGGCCAGGCGCGCAGCGCCTCAGAATCGTAGGGGAGCAGGGGGTTTGCCCCCGCGAGTGCCTGGGGCTATCCCTTACCCACAAGTTCCCTATTTGAAAAGGCCTCCCCCTAATTCCCACTTTGAAAAAGGGGGTGAGGGGGATTTTAGGTTCCTTCTCTTTTGACAGAGTGAGAAACGAGAGTTAAACACTCTGTTTCTACGAGACACCCCTCTAAAAGAGGGGAATGAAAAATTCATCCTGATCTTGCTTTGCAAAAGAAGAGAGATAAAACAATAGCGTTGGTTTTAAAAAATATATCTTAACATCTATGATATTATCTTAAAAGTAATAAGGAACCAAAGCATGGAGACATGACGTACCCCGCGAGGCGAGTATTCTATTGGATAGAATCAAGCATTAGAAATGAGGAGGGTTATAACTAAATGCGCTTGATACCTAAGAGAAAACTCAGTGATGGTGGTTTGATATCAGTTATAGGGTTTGGGGGATTGATGGCTTCGGGAATTACCCAAAACCAGGTGGATAGGGCTGTTGACGAGGCAATCTCTGCAGGGGTCAATTTTTTTGATGTTGCGCCGACGTATGGTGATGCCGAGGTAAAACTCGGGAATTCACTCAGTGGAAGGCGAAGCAATGTTCTTCTTTCGTGTAAAACAACCCGACGGGATAAACAGGGTTCACTGTTCGAATTAATTCAATCAAGGAAGCGGCTTAGAACAGATTACTTTGATTTCTATGTGATTCACGGAATCAGGGATATAAAAAATGACGTTGAGCCCGCCTGCTCAAAAGATGGCGTGCTTATGACAGCAATTGAGGCAAAAAAACAGGGTATTGTTGCTCGTATTGGTTTTAGTGCACACACAGAGGAATCAGCAATCTCCGCGCTTGATGCATATGACTTTGATTTCGTGATATTTCCAATTAATATATTCTGTTTTCTTTCGTCAAATTTTGGAGGAAGAATTATCCGTATTACAGAACAAAAAAACATTGACCTTATCGGTATAAAATCATTGGCGCTTGGAAAGTGGCAGGACAACACAATGAAGCAGAAATATCCGAATTGCTGGTATCAACCAATAGAAAACACAAGAATTGCTAAGATTGCTATTTCATGGGCACTAAGCCAGAATATTGTATCTTTTATTCCACCAGCAGACATACGTCTTTTTGAAACCGCATTACAATTGATAAGTGATTCAGTTGAATTTACACCACAACACTTAAAAGAAATAAAAAATCTATTGCCTGAGATAACACCAATCTTTCCCTGAATTTTTTGCTCACCTTTTTACCTATTATTTTTGTGTCAGTAGTGTCTAAATAAAATTCGATTAAATCAAAACAAAAACATTGGGCAGCAAGGATCCCAGAATTATTGAGATTTCTCAAGACGCAACCTTTTACTTTAACGCCAGAAGAGCATAAGGTATTGCGAAATCTTGCCAAAGAAAGAGATGTGTCTATTCTGCACTTATCAGGGAAGCAGTGGAAAATGCTTATATTAAAAAGGTTGATTATCAGAAGCAATTAGAGGCACTTAAACGCATATCGTCTCGAGAAGGAAATGTTTCTGACTGGGAAACAATGAAAAAAGGAATTAGAGAAGGAAGAGATTATTTATCTGGGGAAATGGAATTAAAAGTATGGATATGGCTTGTATTGTCCCAGTTTGTCAAGAGTAAAACAGGGAGAATCAGCATTCTTTGTTAACAATAACTGCCTCATCATTTTTCTCTCGAATTCTCTTGGTATCGTATATCCTAAGATAAATGCGGATAGTCCTGATTTTACCCGTCCATATTTTTCGTTCTACTTTGTATCCCTATTTTCATCTACCTTATTTCTACATCTTTCTTAATAACAACAGTATGGTTTACTTTCCTATAAAAATATATTAAAAACAGGACATTTTATCTCTTGCACAATAGAAATAACAGAAAGATTGAAGTTATATTTTCTAAAACCCTTCTGTACCAATGAAAAAAACAATTAGGACATTCTATTTTTGTGGGGGATGGCGTTTTATATTTTATCTACACAAAAATTTTGATAGGAGAGGGAGGAGGTAATTTAGTATATTCAGTGGCAAGAAAAAACCGTCGGTATAAAAACATTTTTCTGTAATATCAGAAGAAGACCAACAACCATTTATTGACCTTGTAGATAAAATTCTGGCAATTACAAAAGATGATGCATACCATTCCAACACCAATAATATAGAGACATGCCATGGCATGTCTCTACGATGGGGAATCAATAAATTTTCCAAAACAATGTCCCTTGTTTTTCTTTTTTCTTCCGAATTTTCCAAAATTCAATAAAATACACCTACTACGAAAGAAAGATATAATTTCGCAATTTACAAAAAACTCAAGAAATATTATAATATTCTGGTATGGGCCGTTAGCTCAACTGGCAGAGCAGGGCACTCTTAATGCCAAGGCTGGAGGTTCGACTCCTCCACGGCCTACATTTTATTTAGTGCAACGAAGAGGAGTCGAATGGAGCGAAGGCGTATAGGTCTGAGCAGGCGAAGACCTGCGCGGATGGCCGAGCCGAGTCGAAGGGAAAGAATCCGACCGATTAGCATTTCATAGGTTGGATGAAAGAGGAGTGGGGAAAGATGCGTTCCCCACGTAGTAGGGGGAAAATTAAGGGGGATTATCCCCCTTAAAGAGCGAAGAGCAGATCGCGATTGAGCGACAGGCCGACCGACTCCTCCACGGCCTATAAAAGCTGTTTTGCCTGGTTTTTCAATCGAGAAACTTTAAGATAAATGTGTATGCCTATTCCATCATGAAAAATATTGTTGAACTTCCAAAACAGGGATATGCTGTTTTTGTTGGAGATACGCATGGAGATATTCAAGCCTCTCGACTCGTGGTCCGACAATATGCAAAGAAGGGTCATTGTATAGTGTTTCTCGGTGATTATGTTGATAGGGGAGAGAAGAGTAAAGAAAACATAGATTTTCTTCTCTCATCTCAGAAACAATATCCGAGTATTATCCTGCTTGCAGGTAATCACGAAATGTCAATGATAGAGCCTGTCTCTCCATCTAATTTCTGGGATTCTCTTGACAAGAACGAGGCAGAAGAATACTCAGAGATATTTAAAAGTTTTCCACTGGCGGCTTCAGGAAATGGTTTTCTTGCTGTTCATGCGGGATTACCTGACTTACCCATTCTTGAGGACTGGGATAAAATAAAACCTGGCGATGATAACTGGGAAAGAGTGCTCTGGGCGGATTTCAGAGATAAAGAAGGCGAATGTCTCGGTTCATTATGTGGAAGGATTAAACTTGGCAGGGACTACTTTTATAGAGTAATGGATTCCCTCAAGAAAAATGTGCTGGTTCGTTCTCATGATCCATATGCACCCGAAAGAATGTTTAATAATCGCTGTCTGACTCTTTTTACTTCTGCACTATATGGTAGATTGCGTCAGATTGCTCTTGTTGATTTATCAAAACATATAATGTCAATAGATGATTTTGAACTAATTACTTTTTAAAAATGGCAAAGAATTTTTCAGAGTACTGTCTTCAGGAAAAAATAGGTGTTGGTGCGTTTGCGACTGTCTATAAAGCATATTCTCAGTTGCAGGAACCAACATATGGAAAGGTCGTTGCAATAAAGATTCTTAATGAAAAGGTTCATGGTGCGAGTGAAAATAAGGTCATCAAACAATTCGAGAGAGAAGCCAATATAGCAATGCAACTGAACCACGAAAATGTTGTTAAGGTATTTAACTGGGGTAGATTCAACGGTAGATACGCTATGATAATGGAGTATGTTGATGGAAAAAATCTCAACGAATTTCTCCATGAACCAGGAAAATATAAGTTTGAAACACTTATTGAAATTGGCTATAAGATTGCTTTGGGCCTTATACATATTCACGCACATGGCATAGTTCATAAGGATATTAAGCCAGAGAATGTTTTGATTTCGAACGACCTAAAGACAGTGAAGATTACAGATTTTGGTATAGCAAAGGTTCCAAAAAGATGGTGGCAGAGAGATTTTTTTGAAAGGGCTGGAAGCGAAAGAAGATTCAGTCATATATCCTATGCGTCACCTGAGCAAAAAACAGGTCATTCTGATGCCCGTTCAGATATATACAGTTTAGGTGTTTTGATAGATGAACTTATCCTTGTTAAACTTTCAATACCTGATGTGCCAGGAAAAAATGACAATGATTATTTCAGAAGATTATCTGATGTGATTTTCAAGTATAAAAAAAGCCTGAAGATTCTTTCAGAGCACCTTCCTGTACCAGAAGAATTTAAGGAAATCCTTAGAAGAGCGACCCACGATAATCCTGCTATGAGATTTCAAACAGCGGCTGAATTTGCCTTTGCTCTTTCAAAATTTGTTAATAAATCAGATCAGGTCAATCAGGATTGAAGCAAAACAGGCAATAGAATTTCCCTTGCCAATTTCCCCAAGTCCCTCCATTGTTTTTGCTTTTATCCCAACCTGTGAAGTTTGTATTTTTAGTATTATTGCAATATTTTCCCTCATCCGATTATACCAGGGTTTTAACAGTGGCTTTTCCGCAATTAGCACTATATCAATATTAAGAATTTTTCCATGGTGAAAATCAATTTTTTTTCTATAGTGTTCCAGAATTATATTGCTGCTTATTCCTTTTAACGAGGCATCAGTATCCGGAAATTCTGAACCAATATCTTCTATTGCAAGAGCCCCTGCAATTGCATCTGAAATTGCATGTAAAACAACATCCCCATCACTATGACCTTTTAACCCTGAGTGGTATGGTATGTCAATACCAGCAAGTATCAGTTTCCTGCCCTTTTCGAAAACATGTAAGTCAAAACCAATTCCAATTCTCATACATAAAATTTATCAGAAAACAGAAAACAGTCAAGAGTTTTATAAAATTAATTTTTAATATAAACTATATTCGTGGATAAAATAGAATTGTTTGAGACAATTAACATCAGATGGAAGGAATTTAATTATTTCAGTGAAGATAACTGGATTAATCTTGCAAAACTCGGGTATGAGAAATACCGTGAGTTTGATGTTCCCTTTGGTAAATGGCAAATTTTTGTACTAAAAAAAGATATATCTACTGGTTCAAGTAAAGATACCCAACCAATTCAACTTTTTTTTGCAGTATTTTCGAGCAAAAAACTAAACAAGCAATTCCCAATATCAGGAATAGCAGAGAATATTGAAGAGGTAATTTCCGGTTTACGGATGCTCTCTTCTCTCATGTCAACAGAAGAATCTAAAGGTTTAGGAAATCTATTAAAATTTCCATCGACATTGAATGCTGAAAATGCTCAAGATTATGGCTATATCCGTGGTCTTTTGATTGGTATCGTGCTGATGCTTGTTGATATAATACCCTGGCATATAGGGAGTTTTAGACCCAATGGTGTTTTAAGTACATTTCTCGAGTACACCAGGATTGTGTATTATGGAACACCTGGTTTTGCAATTGTTGTTGGAATGGCCGCTATAGGTATTTATTTCACTGTGTTATTTATACTTATACCCATTGCCTGCGGAAATTTTTATCTTCTTAAATCACAAAAAGCATTTAGAAGGCGAGTCGAAATGCTGCCTGATTTTTTGTTTGAATGTGAATTTGGTAGCGATGCAGAAGCATTCCTCAATCAACAATACAAATCTTACATTGAAAATATAAAGAAAGAGGAGGTATATCGCAGATCTCTCTCTCACTGGAGAAACCTTAAAAAAGAAGAATTTATTGACTTATACGAAATATTGCAAAATGGGTTTTATACAGCAGAAAACTTATATGATATTCTTTGCAGAATAAAGAGAAACTGTCCTGATTTTGATATAAAGAAATTCCTCGAAATCATGATAGATGTATCAAAGAAAGATATGCAAATCATTATGAAGGTTTCAAGCAAAGATACCTTATCATAAAAAATAACGACGCAGGGAGAAAAGAAATCTCCAGTGTTCATTCTTATGGAGGAGAAGGAGAACGAAAAAAATAACTAAGGAGGGAAAATGCGCCTGAAAAATATATACGGCAGGATTATGGGTGTGCTTTTTTTTTCGCTTGTTTTTCTGATTTGCTGTTTCTCTGAAGAAAGGAAACAAAATTTTATTGAGTGTGAAATGTTTCCAATTCCCGATTATGCGCATAACGGCAGTGGATATACAGCCATCGAGGTTGGGCTGGATGGAAATATTTACGTAGGCACAGCAAATTATGGTTCAAGTGCACATCTTGTAAGATTTAACCCGAGAACTCAAAAATGGGATGATATTATTGATGCCCATAAGATTACAAGAGAAACAGGAACCGGTCTTGATTCGCAAAGTAAATTTCATGCAAAAATTCTTGTTGATAGTGATGGGGTTATCTGGGCAGCGACAAAACAGGGCAACGAAAATTTTATTGATAGGCCTGAATTTGGTGAAAGTTCAACTGGATATCCTGGAGGACACCTTTTTTCATTCAACCCAAAAACAAACATTGTTATTGACCATGGAATACTACGAAAACAAGAAGGAATCATGGGTGGTTCTATTGATAAGAAAAGAAGAAAAATATATTACTGGAGTGACCCAAAACAGCACTTCTTAATATACGATATCAATAAAGGAACTTTAAGAGACCTTGGGACAACTGGCGGTTCTCCAAGGTATACTGCTATCGATAATTATGGAAGGGTTTTTGGAACTGGCAGGGCCGGAATTATATGGATGTACGATCCTCTTATAGACAGTTTATATGATCTTTCTGTAAAATTAGAGGGACCTGGAGAATATAAGAATCCCTATGTAATGGTGATTTCAAAGAATAATAAGAAAATCTTTGCGTGTGCAATTGGTGGAGATTATGTTATGGAGTTTGATTTGGCATCTATAGAATTTTCAAATAAAAAAAATGATACAAATGGTTCTATTATATGTAGACATTATGCTATATCTGGACCCGATGGCCTTAAAGGAGGAGATCAACATGCAGGAGTACTTGGAAAAGATGGCTGTTTTTATTATACAAACGTTGTTGACAAGACCCCGTATCTTATGAGATATAATTCTGACAGGAAAAAGACAGAATGCCTTGGTATCATTCGGGTCAAAAATCATCCGGATTTAAATCCTCTATATGCTCAGGGTGCTTGTGTTTTAAGTGATGGAACAATCTATATGAAATTCATTTCTGCCGGCGGGGGCAAAATGATGCCTTATTCAATAGTCAGGTTTAATAAATTAAGCGCAGGGAAAACACTTTGGAGGCAATAATGAATAAAAAGAAAAATATCACAAATCTTTTTTGTCTTATGATTTTTTCCTTCTTTGTTTGCCTGAATACATTTGCTGCGGGTTCTCTAAATTTTTCCCTGAAGATTGTTAACATTCCCTTTCCACCATATCAAAGGAATATTACAAAATTAGTCAATACAGGCAATGGAACAATCTATGGAATTATACCTGAGAATCCTTTTTCTAAGGGAGATATTCTTCTTATTGATGGTACGGATAATATTGTTAGAATTAACAAATTTTCTAATGATACACTTCAGGTGGATAGCGTGATATTTAATCAGAATATTACCTGGACGTGGGATAAAACACTTACAAAAATTATTACTCTTGATGCCTTTGGAGTTCTTAAGGTTTATGAAAAAGATGGAACAGAGAAAGAAATAGGAATGATATCAGGGACAAGACCATACGAGAAAAATGGTTATCAGATATCACGCGCATTTGCAGTTGATAATGAAGGTAATTTATACACTGCCGGGAAAGATGGATTCCTGTTCAGGTATAATCCCCAGACAAGAAAACTGGACAAACTTAACCTTCAACTCCCTGCTGTAAAGGGAAGAGAAGCATGGGCAACACTTGATGCTGCAGCGATTTCTGAAGATGGAAAGATTTACCTCGGAACTTTTGATGGCTACATTGTTGAGTTTAACCCGATATCAGAAACGATGATTAATCTCGGGAAACCCCTCAGACAACAGAGAATCCAGGCGCTTGCCTGTGTGGATAATATTATTTTTGGCATTGGAGGCGAACCTGATGGTCTTCCACGATGGTTTATATATAATCCTTCAACAAGAAATTTTGAGATAGGGGGCACCCTTAAAACACAGGATAATAAACTTATTCTTGAACCAGTCAATACCCTGCTTGTGACCTCAGGGAATAAAATCTATGGTAGTTTTTCAGGAAGGTTGGGAAACCTTTTTTTAATTGAAATTACAGAGAGGAAAAAATGAAAGGATATGCCTTATTTATAATGGTTTTTTGCGGTATATCTATGTTTTGCAATGCATCAGAGATTATGTTAAAGAAAATAACGATTGGTGATATTCCTGACGCGTGGACGCGCGATTTCAATGTTTCATTTTATAATGACAGATTAGCCCTTAGAAATACCACATTTTATCAAGATGAGGAAGGCCAGACACATTATACAAATCTCGAGAGAATTGGTCAGGGTATAATTGCAAAAAAGCAGTTTATTCTAAAAAACCCTGTGTATGGGGATGCAGAGGTTTTTGCCTTCCAAGCATCAGGTCTTGAATTATCCTGTAATGGAAATAAACTTAAAACAGGGAAATCATTTGGAACAACAGGATGGTATTTCTGGAAAATTCCCGGAGGGATACTAAAAAAAGGATTGAATGAGTTTGTATTCAGTGGAAATGGAACTCTTTTAATCGAGCCATCCATATATCCAAATCATTCAGCAAGATCTTTTAATAATGGTGAAGAATGGGATTTTAATAATCTCGGTATAAACAATGGAAATGGTGAATATCTTGTTCGTCTCAGGGTGCAGCAATACCCGGAACAGGGCACTGCTGTGAGCAATGTTTATGATTTATTATCAATTGCAGATGGTCGAAGCATCCACGGAGATTTTTTTACAGCAGAAGATCTTAAACTCGTATATACCGGGGATATTCCTGATGGAACCGATATATCGTTCAGGTATCGTTGTGGCTCGACTGCCCTGTATTCTCCTGAAAAATGGGGTAAATGGAATAACCTTAAGAAAAAAGGAAATACCTGGATTATTGACGAACCGCTAAAGAAAAGATTTATTCAAATCAGTGTAATACTTAAAACAAATGATTCCAGGAAAACTCCGTCTCTTAAACAGATTTTAATTTCAGGAAAAATAAAGTTCTCAACCTCTTCTGAATATTTGAATGTTGTTTATATTGATAAAAATGATATAACCACCACAAGTATTCCATTTGCGTACCAGGGGCCTACGTATAGAACAAAGGCAATAAGGGAAACATATAATCTTGATAATGTTATAAAAAAGGGCAATACAGAACTTGAGAAATTTGTTCTATTAAGGGATTGGGCAAGACATACAGCCGTTAAGGGCTGGGATTGGGGGAAAAGTATGTGGTGTCCGCCATGGGATGCATTGATTATCCTCTCAACAAATAAAGAGCCGATTGCGTTATGTATGTGCACACATTATTCAACGATCTTTACCCAGTGTGCGATTTCCCTTGGATTTACCGCGAGACAGGTAATCCTTAATCATCATTGTGTTGCTGAGGTCTGGAGTGATCAGTTTAATAAATGGATACTTATGGATACAGGGAATTCATCAGATCCTGAATTGAATTGTCATTTTGAACACGAGGGTATTCCCTTGAATGCTCTTGAGATACGAAATCTCTGGAAACAGGATAGAACAAATGAAATTCAGGTTGTTTATTCTTCAGGCAAAAAAATATCAGGGGATGAAATAAAAAACCAGTGTGATTTTTCAAATTATAGAAGGTTTGCGATACCGTTAAGAAATAATTTTCTCGGGAATCCTTTTCCTGGAGAACTTGAACAGGGAATGAGTCAGTATTACTGTGATTTATATCTTTGGTGGGATGATTCTCAAAAACCTGTTGAATCTCCTGAGTATGGAAAAACGAGTAACAGAATCAGTGATTTCTACTGGACATTAAATAAAACTATCATTGATCTTGTCTATCAAAAAGATAATATTTTGAATGTTTCTCTTTCAACCAACGCTGCTGTTTTTTCGCACTATCTTATTAGTATTGATGGTGGTGCTTGGACGAAATCAAAGGACAATTTTAAGTGGAATATCCATAATGGAAGAAATGAATTACGTGTAAAAGCAGTGAATTCTTTTGGACTTGAATGCCCTGTATCAAAAGCAATAATTGATAAAACAGATTGATGCGCCTTATAAAAAATTAATAGTAATAAGGTCTGGCAAATCCCGGTTATCTCGAAGATTTAAGAAGACAACAGGTCTCAACATGTGATGTATGAGGAAACATATCAACCGGAACCACTATTTTTACAGTATATCCATTTTCAGTCAATATTGAAAGATCCCTTGCAAGGGTTGATGGATTACACGATACATACAACATCTCTCGAGGATTAATCTGGAGGATGTGTTTTATCGATTTTTCTGTTAATCCGCCTCTTGGAGGATCCACAACAAGCAGGTCAAATGTATCTTTATTCTGCGATAATAAGGACAAAAATTTCTCTGATGTCTGGCAATGAAAAAAACAATTTTTAATATTGTTTACTTCGCAATTTTCCTTTGCTGTAGAAATATTTGCTTTATTATTATCAATGCCGATTATTTTTTCTGCTTTCTGCGATAGAAAAATCTCAATCGGACCACTGCCACAAAAAAGTCCGAGTGCTGACTTTATACTTCGTGCATCTATCATATTTTTAAGAAGAGAATACATTTTTTCTGCTGTTTTTGAATTTGGTTGAAAAAATGTCTCTGGATATATTCTAAATCTAAAATCACTGATTTTTTCTTCTATATATGGTGAACCATAGATAAGATGTTTTTTTTCAAAAACAACAGCATCAGAGATTTGATTGTTTTCGACCCACCAAAAGGATTTGATGTTTTTGATAGAAGAAATCTCCTCAGTAAGTTTTGAAATTCCTGGCAGTGTCCCTGAGCGAGTGACAAAAATTACCATTATCTGATTTGTTTGCTTTGTTTCTCTTATTACAAGATGCCTTACAAATCCATTCTTACTAAATGGGTTATATGGTTCAAGATTATTGTCAGAAACATACCTTAAGAAAACAGGAAATATTTCTTTTATACAATCAGAGAATATAAAACACCTATCCACAGCATGGACAAGGCCCCTATATTTTCTTAAAGGGCTCTGTCTTTCCCTTAATCCGAGCACAGGAATATCGTTATCTATCCCGAATGCAAATTCCATTTTATTTCTATAAAAAAAACTGTCAACAGATGGAATAATCTTAGATATATCAATTTTTTCCTTAATCTTTCCGATTCTTGTAAGTGTTTCAATTAAATATTTTTTCTTTATTTCGACCTGAGCGCCATAATCAATATTCTGAAGTAGACACCCCCCACAGGTTCCAAAATGAGGACAGACAGGTTCAACCCTGAGTCCTGATTTGTTTATAATTCCACAATTCATTGCATAAGAATAGGAATTTTTGTTTTTAATGATTTTTATCCATGACTTATCGCCTGGTACCGCATTATCTACGAACACTACCTTTCCATCATATTTGCCAACTCCATATCCATCCGGAAGTGTGATATCATAAATCTCAATTACCTGTAATTTATTAAACTGTTCAATCATTTGTTTTAGTTTTTCAACCGGCAATCCAACAACATTATCATAACTACCCTGGATTTCCTTAATAAATTCATCGTTTATCTCCTGTATCGCATAGCCGCCGGCTTTGTCGTAAAATGTCCCTTTATTCAAAAATTCTTCAATCTGTTGTTCTGTAAGAGTATTAAATGAAACAGATGTAACATCAAAGTCAGAAAGAATTCTGTTATCGAAAGGATTGAAAATGCATATACCCGTAATAACCCTGTGTCTTGTTCCTGAAAGAAGGGTAAGATATTTTCTTGCTGTTTCTTTATCTACTGGCTTACCAAGTATTTTATTTCCTACAACCACTATTGTATCAGCAGATATTATTATACAGTTAGTATCTCCGGCCTTTTTCCCTACATCCATTGCTTTTTTTCTTGCGTTCAATACAGCAATTGCTTCTGGACTGTTGCCCTTAAATGTTTCCTCTATTTCAGGAGCAATAGTTTCAAACTCAGGAATAATTTTTTTGAGTAGATGATTTCTTCTTTCAGATTTAGAAGCAAGAATGACTCTCATAAAATGGTCCATTTAAGAAAATTTGAAATATTTCAGTTGGTTTATTAAAATATATCTGTCAAATTAGTTGTAATAGTCGTTTCAGCATCTATTGAATATTCACACTTTATTATTATTGAATTACCATTTACTAAGTATAAACGAATAAAATATATTATAGCAGGAATAACAAAAGGAGAGAAAATGGTTATCAAGTACTTAAATGCTGATGAACTCTTTAAGGTTGCAATGAACATTGAAAAACAGGGTATAGATTTTTATCAGAATGCCATTGATAAAAGTACAGACAAAAAAATAACTGAATTTCTGAAATTTCTTGTTAAAGAGGAAGAAAGACATTATGAAACCTTTAAGAAGATGGATGCCGAAATGCAAGATATTAGATTCAGGCCAGAAGGTTTTGATGAAGAGATTTCTCAATATTTAAGGAGCCTGGTAAATTCAGGGGTTTTCGAGAATATTCTACCAAGATCCGAATGGCAAAATATCACCATCAGAGATGCTGTCAATATTGGTATCCAGGTTGAAAAAACCTCAATACTTTTTTATTCAGGTATACTTGACATTACTGAGGAACAATCAGCAAGACCCGCGCTTGAAAAAATCATTCAAGAGGAAAAACATCATCTTGTTACCTTAAGCAATTTCTGGAAAGAACTTAAATAGTTTTACATCCATCTTAAGATTTTCGAGCACATCGGCAGAAAGGTAGTATACAATTAGTTTAATAGATGATTATATCTGGATAACCATCCATGGGAAGAAATCAAGAGTGAGATTTGAAATTTTTGTTTCACCCCCAATGAATAAAGCATTTGGATTATTAAGTAATCCCACAGGAAACTTAAAAACATAATCATTGTTTGATTTATTTGCAAGTATACCGCGTGTAGAAATTGTTTTCCCATTATCAAATATACTAATGCTTCCATCAAGTCTGAGGTCAACTAATATCTTGGGCATTAGAGCAAAAGGAACATCCTTTTTCCATGGATATAAATAAATTTTTACCCCAAATTCTTTTTCGAGTACCTTTCTGTCGAAAGAAAGATTAAAAATTATATTATCTACATCTGAACTTAATCTCAGATTATAAACCTTGCTATGTTTTAAACTTTCTTCTTCTATAATTTCCTCCTGACTTTTTGCCTCAATGGAAATTTCAGGAATTTTCTTATTCTCATACGGCGCAAGAGACACTGTATCAAAAATTTCATTGGTCCTTAGAAATGAGAATGTCCAATTTTTTCTACCTATAAGTTGCGAGCGAAAACAATCAAGTGCCAGGAATTTATTATTTTCCTGGATAGCACTCAATCTAAATGAAACCCAATTTTTATTCTGAATTTGGTCAGAAGGCGGTTCAATTGTATTATCCGGAAACAACCCTCTTGGTTTTGGCCATCTCTTTGAATGAACAAGATAACAATAAATTTCTGGATGTTCAGTATTTTTACAATCAAGAAGTGCAAGGTATGTAAAATTGAAAAGCGCCCTGTGATCAGGATTCTGATCTGCTGGATGGGTAACAAATATCTTTGATGGTTTTATCCTTATCAGGATATTCTGGATATCTTTTTCGATGCTCTGGGGAAAATATCCCTCGCCGTACGATGGGTTATCAGGATACGGAACAAAATTTCTTCTTGTAAAAGAATTCGTAAATGGTTTTTTTGAATTCCAATAATCCTTCCATATTGTAAGAGTACCAGAATCAGGATAACCGAGAAATATAAGATTTTTAGTAGGAACACCAAGAATTTCGTCTGCCTTTATTGATTCCTTGCGTCTTACCTCTCCAAGTTTTATATAATCAGTTGGCGAAAGTGTAATTCTCTTTGTATATGCTTTGAAGGCAAACTGGTTATGGTCGCCATTTGTAAGAAAAACAATATAAACTTCACCATTTTTTGCAAGACACTCCTGTATTATTCCTGCACATCCTATTACCTCATCGTCTGGATGTGGAGCAAAAACCACAATCCTTTCGCCTTCTTGAATTGATAAATTCCCGTCATTTGAAAGTGCAACATCCATTGAAGGGATTCCACATCCTACCAGTAAAACCAGAAGAAAAATAAATTCTATGAGAAAATTTTTGAAATTCATGGCAAATATTATAAAATAAAGCACATGAAAAAGAAAATCTTAGCAGCATTTGAAGGAGAAATCGAAAAAGCATCTATCTCATTTTGGTACGTTAAAGAAGGAGATACAATAGAAAAGGATAAACCACTTGTTGAGTTTGTTACGGATAAGACATCGTTTACCTATGTAAGTCCTTTTGATTGTAAAATAGTCAAGATTTTTTCACCTGAAGGCGATGATGTGTTGTCGGGTCAAGAAATAGCGGAGGTTGAAATTATATGAAACCTATTGAATCAGAAAAAGTAAGAAATCTTCCGGCATATCTGTTTCAGATTACCAATGAAAGACGGGCTAAAGCAAGACAAGAAGGAAGAGATGTTATTGATCTTGCGATGGGAAATCCTGATTTACCACCACCAGAACCAGTTATAGAAAAAATGCGGGAGGTTTTGTCTAACCCAAAGGTTCATAGATATAGTGCATCTAAGGGTATTCCTCATCTTCGAAGGGAAATATCCCTGTGGTATGAAAGAAGATTTAATGTAAAAATTGATCCTGAGGAAGAGGCAATAGTTACAATTGGTTCAAAAGAGGGTATAAGCCATCTTGCTCTCGCAATTTTTGATAAGGGAGATGTAGTCCTTACGCCCAATCCAACATACCCGAGCCATTTTTATAGTGTTATTATGTCAGGTGCATCTGTGTATGATGTTCCACTTACACCAGAAAACAATTTTGTTCCTGATCTTAACCAACCAATATATGATAGATATCCTGGACCAAAGGCAATGATAGTAAGTTATCCTAATAATCCTACAACACAGGTTGTTGAGATTGATTTCTTTAAGGATCTGGTTAAGTTTGCAAAGAAAAATAATATTATTATTATCCATGATATCGCATATTCAGAAATATGTTTTGATGGATATAAAGCACCAAGTTTTCTACAGGTTGATGGTGCAAAAGATGTTGGTGTTGAATTCTATTCACTTTCGAAAACATATAACATGGCTGGTTGGAGAGTTGGTTTTATGGTCGGAAATAAAGATATAGTAAAGGCACTTGCAAAACTTAAAAGCTATTATGACTATGGCATATTTACTCCAATACAGGTTGCTGCAATATGTGCATTAAGATTAGACCAGAAATATATTGATGAGACAGTTAATCAATATAGAAAAAGAAGAGATACTCTTGTTGATGGATTCAATAGAATTGGATGGAAAGTTAATAAACCCAAGGCAACAATGTATGTCTGGGCAGAAATTCCTGAAAAATTCAAACACATGGGTTCACTTAATTTTGCTCTTTATCTTCTTGATGAATGTAACCTTGTGGTTTCCCCTGGGGTTGGTTTTGGAAAATATGGAGAAGGATTTGTCAGAATTGCACTTGTGGAAAACGAACAAAGAATTAAACAAGCGGTAAGGTCTTTGAAAAAACTATTCGAGAAATAGCACACCAAATTAAAGATTATATTTTTTTATTCTTTAGTCCTTCCTTTCGTAAAATATGAAAAGGATTTTAATTCCCCTCTTTTAGAGGGGTGTCTCGTA
>MWDQ01000107.1 GCA_002070645.1 candidate division TA06 bacterium ADurb.Bin131 | reverse complement strand
TGGATAATTGGAGAATTGGAAAAAATGAGAAGTGAAAAATCAAAAGAAAGGACAAAAATATTTGCTCGTAATCAATTACTAAATTACCAAATTATCAAATTATCAAATTACTAAATTACTAACGCTGAGGTGTGTTATGCCTAAACTTGGCGGCGAAAGAAATTCTGTTCAAAACCCAATAATTGGCTATGTGAGTGAATCATCTGCTGAATATACTACCTCTGACAACAAGAAAATCCTTGCCCGACTGGGTTGGGAGTATTTAAGCCCTGCTGATGCGCTAAAATCAAGAGGAAATGAAACCAACCTTGTTTTAAGGGATACATTCAAAAAACAAATCTTAAACCTGAATCCTTTTATTACAGAAGATATCGCAGAAGAATTGATAAAAAAAATTGAATCTCTGCCTCCGAGTATAGAAGGAAGCCTTCAATCCTGGGAATATCTATCTGGTTTAAGAACTGTCTTTGTGCCTGGTGAAAAAAGAGAAAAAAATGTACGGTTCATTGATGAAGATATTGAGAAAAATATATTTCAGGTAACAGATGAGTTTTCGTTTACAAATGGCATTAAAACAAATAGGTATGATATTGTTTTTCTTATTAATGGCATTCCTTTCTTGTTTGTTGAAACAAAAGCAGCGCACAAGATTGATGGTATCTCAGAGGCGCTTGAACAGGTAAAAAGATATCACTTGGAAACACCTGAGGCAATGGCATTATTTCAGATTTACGTTATTACCCATATTATTCGGTTTTATTATTCTGCAACATGGAACTGGTCAGAAAAAAACCTATTCAACTGGAAAACAGAAAGTAAAGCAAAAAATTTTGAAGAACTTGTAAAAACATTTTTCGATAGAGAACGAATAACCAAAGCCCTGCTCCATTTTATTCTTTTCACAAGACAGGATGATGAACTTAAAAAGGTTGTTTTAAGACCACACCAGATGAGAGCAGTTGCCAAAATTATCGAGAGGGCAAAAGATAAAACAAAAAACAGGGGTTTAATCTGGCATACTCAGGGTTCAGGGAAAACATATACAATGATTACAGTAGCAAAGAGGATTATTGAAGATCCATATTTTGAGAATCCAACAGTTCTAATGATTGTTGATAGAAATGAGTTAGAAAGCCAGTTATTTTCTAACCTAAAATCAGTTGGGTTTGAGATTGATGAAAGTAGAATAGCAAGGTCGAAAAGACATTTGAGGGAACTTCTGCAGAGTGATACCCGCGGTTTGATTATCTCAATGATACATAAATTTGATGACATACCTGCCAATATAAACACAAAAAAAAATATATTTATTTTAGTAGATGAAGCACATAGAACCACTGGTGGAGATCTTGGGAATTATCTTATGTCTGCGCTTCCAAATGCAAAATATATTGGCTTTACAGGAACGCCCATTGACAAAACTCAATATGGCAAAGGAACATTTAAGGTTTTTGGGACTGATGATGATACAGGTTATTTAGATAAATACAGCATTGCGGAATCTATTGAAGATGGCACTACTGTTAAACTCCATTATACCCTTGCTCCAAATGAATTAAGGCCTGATAGAGAAACCCTTGAAAAGGAATTTTTAAATCTTACTGAGGCACAGGGAATAAACGATATAGAAAAATTAAATGAGATTTTAGATAGAGCGGTTAATCTTAAAAATATGCTGAAGAACAAAGAAAGAATCAAAAATGTTTCTGAGTTTGTGGCAAAGTACTTTACAGAACATATTGAACCATTGGGATACAAAGCATTTCTCGTTGCTGTTGATAGGCAAGCATGTGTTCTTTATAAAAAAGAACTTGATAATCTTTTGCCAGCAGAATATTCTGAGGTTCTTATAAGCCCGGCTCAGAATGATTCACAAGAAATGAGGGCATTTCATTATTCTGATGATAAGGAAAAACAAATAAGAAAAGCATTTAAAAACCCTGGGAGCAATCCAAAGATTCTTATTATAACCGAAAAACTTCTTACTGGGTTTGATGCCCCAATTTTATACTGTATGTATCTTGATAAACCCATGCGAGATCACACCCTCCTTCAGGCAATAGCAAGGGTTAATAGACCATATGAAGATGAAATTAGAATAAAAAAGTCCTGTGGATTTATTCTTGATTTTGTGGGTATCTTTGATAATCTTGAAAAAGCCCTTGCCTATGATGTTGGGGATATTGCAGATATTCAAAGTGTGGTAAGAGATATTCAGGTCTTAAAGGAAGAATTTCGAGACCTTATACAAAAAGCAAGGGATGAGTATCTAATCTTAATCAAAGATAAATCTCAAGATAAACGGGTAGAATCAATACTCGAATTTTTTATAGAAAAAGAAAAAAGAAATGACTATTACAGGTTTTACAGAGAAATAGCAAACATTTATGAGATATTATCTCCTGATAAATTTTTAGGATCTTACATAGATGATTATGACACGCTTTCAAGAATTTATAGGATGCTAAAAGAGGCGTATGACTCTATATCTCCGGGGGATAAGGAACTTGCAGGTAAAACTGCGATACTTGTTCAGCAACACACAAAGACAGAGAAAATAAAGGGAACTATTGATGTATATGAAATCAACGAAAATACCCTGAAAAATCTTGAGAAAAGTAGTGCTCCTGACATAGAAAAGGTGTTTAACCTTTTAAAAAGTATCCGTAATAATGTGGATAAAAAAGCAGAATCAGATCCTTATCTTATATCTATTGGCGAAAAAGCCGCATTGATATCAGAAAGGTTTGAGGATAGACAGAAAACTACAAAGGAAACATTGGAAGAACTTAAATCTCTTATCAAAGAAATAAACGCCGCAAAATTAGAACAAAAAGATATGGGAATGGATAAACAATCTTTTACTATATACTGGATACTGAAAGACAATAATATTGAACAGGAAAAAGAAATTGCTACAAAAATTTCGGTTATTTTTAATCAATACCCATATTGGAAAATTAGCAAAGAACAGGAAAGGCCAGCAAGGCGAGAGATATATAAAATTCTTAGCAGATATAATGTAGAAAATCAAAAACAGATAGTAGAGAAGATTTTTGAGATATTGAGAAAATCCTAAAGATATGAAAGCGGAAAATTTTAAGAAAGAGGTTTATGTTTGGGCAAAAATAATTGGTGTCGAACCAAAAGAGATTCATATAAGAAAAATGAAGAGAAAACTTGCAAGTTGTTCATCTCGAGGAAGATTGACATTTGCCACAGAACTATTAGAAGAAACTCCTGAAGCAAGAGCATATGCAATAACCCATGAACTCCTACATCTGAGATATCCAAATCACGGAAAAATGTTTAAGTCATTATTAAAAATATATCTTCGTAAAACAACTCTATAGGCACTGAACTACAAAATAATCAACAACTAAGATAAATATCCCTTTTGTACTCCTTCTTTTTAATTCCCCTCTAAAATCCCCCTTGCCCCCTTTACAAAAGGGGGAACTTATGGGTAGGGGATAGCATAAAAGGGGAAATTAAGGGGGAGGTTTTTCAAAGGGGGAATTTGTGGGTAAGGGATATCTTTAGGGAGAGGTAAGTTGAGGGGGGTATTTCGCTCCTGTTCGAGTCCTCCATGAAAGAAAAAACTCCGGCGGTAGGACTCGGTGCCCTCGCCTCCCACTACGGCTCGGGTCAGCCCCCCGCTGGGATTGCTTCGCTTGCTTGCAATCCCTTACTTCGCTCCTGTTCGAGTCCTCCATAAAAGAAGAAACTCCGGCGGTAGGACTCGAACCTACAACCTTGCGGTTAACAGCCGCTTGCTCCACCATTGAGCTACGCCGGAATAATCAAACTATTTTCCACAGGTCGAACAATTCTTTGATGAACAACTACCACAGGAAGAACCAGAATTATCTCCGCTTTCTTCTTTTGCTCTTTTTATATACTCAGGACTTCTATAGTCAGTTGTATAGAATCCAGATCCTTTGAATATAACACCACCGCCAAGTCCAATAAGGCGTCTTACCTCACCGCTACACTTTGGACAAATTTTATCAGGTTCATCAGTCATCTTTTGAAATTTACGATAAGAATGTCCACAAACCTTACACTCATAATCATATGTTGGCATTTGTACCCTCCTGTTTCATTCAATTGTTTCCATAATTTATTACAACTTTACCATATTAAATTTAGATTATACTAAGAGTTCTTAAGTTTCGATTAGTTTGTCTCGCACTTTTTTAAGAGATTTTCCCAACGCCTATCCACCTCTTGCTGTATTGATTCGAGGAGATGCTCATTTCCGGGTTTAAGCAGGTGAGCGAATCTTCCCTGAAGTTTAAACCATTCAGTAATGGGTTTTTTTTCTTTTGGTTTATAGTTTAGTTTATATTTTCCATCAATAACCTCATAAAGTGGCCACAAACACGTTTCTACGGCAAGTCGGGTAATTTCCATTGCAAGTTCTGGTTTATGGGGCCATCCTAATCTGCATGGTGAAAGCACATTGATAAACGAGAGGCCATCTGCATTGGTTGCTTTTTCAACCTTGTTTACAAGGTCATTCCATCTTCCAGGAATTGTTTGTGCGGCATATGGGATATAGTGCGCAACCATAATAGACATAATGTCTTTTGAAAATTGAACCTTACCAGGGATTACCTTTCCTGCTGGAGATGTTGTTGTCGAGGCGCCTCTTGGTGTAGCAGAAGAACGCTGAACACCAGTATTCATATATGCCTGGTTGTTATAACAAACGTATAACATTTTATGACCTCGTTCTGCTGCTCCTGAAAGTGATTGAAGCCCAATGTCATAGGTTCCACCATCTCCACCAAAAGCAACAAAAACAACGTCTTTATCAATCTTTCCCTGTTTTTTGAGTGTCCTGTATGCTGTTTCGGCTCCACTTATTGTTGCCGCTACATTTTCAAATGCAGAGTGAATAAATGGCGTTGCCCAGCTTGTATACGGAAATATTGTTGATGATACCTCGAGGCAACCCGTTGCACAGCCAACAACCACAGGTTTATCTATGGCAAGCATCACATGTCGCGCCACAACTCCAGCCCCACACCCAGGGCACAGACGATGGCCGCTTACAAATTTTGCTTCTCTTTTTGCAAGATCTTTTATTGATGGCATTGTTTTCTCCTGTTATTCTCTTACTCCAATGTATACTGTGTTTACTGTTTTCCCTTCTTTACCGGCTCTAAAAAGATGTTCAAAGGTGTTTTCAATATCTTCTTCTTTTACTTCTCTTCCTCCAAGTCCATAGATAAAGTTCATAAGTAAAGGACGATTATTTGCTTCATAAAGAGAAGTACAGATTTCAGAGTAAAGTGGACCACAAAAGGAATTAAGCCCATCTGCTCTATCCATAACCCCGAGAACTTTTACATTTTCAAGCGCCTTTCTTACCTTTAAATAATTAAAGGGCCTGAAAACCCTGATTTTCATCAGTCCAACCTTTTTTCCTTTTGACCTAAGTTCATCAACAACGTCTTTTGCTGTTCCTGTTGTAGAGCCAATAAGAATAATTGCATATTCTGCATCATCGAGTTTGTATGTTTCAAAAAAGTCATATCTCCTACCTGTTAATTTTTCGTATTCAGATGCAATCTCGTCGATTGCTTTAATGCTTTTTGACATTGCCTCAGCAACCTGTCTCCTATGCTCAAAATAATAATCCTGAAGGTCGAGTGCTCCAAGGGTAATAGGATTTTCAAAATCAAGTATATTCGGTCTGTGTGGAGCGTCTCCTACAAATTTTTGAACAACATCATCATCAAGAAATTCTGCAACCTCGAGACAATGACTTAGGATAAAGCCATCTGTTGTTGCCATTACAGGCAATCGCACATCTGGATGTTCCGCAATCCTCACTGCTTGGATGATATTATCATATGCCTCCTGGACATTTTCAGAAAAAATCTGTATCCAACCACTGTCCCTTGCGCCCATTCCATCAGAATGATCGCAATGAATGTTAATGGGTGAGGATAATGCCCTGTTTACAACTGACATTATTATTGGCAACCTCAAACCTGCTGCGATATAAAGCATTTCCCACATCAGGGCAAGACCCTGAGATGATGTTCCTGTCATTGTTCTTGCTCCGGCCGCCGAAGCACCAATGCACGCACTCATAGCACTATGTTCACTTTCAACTGCTATGTATTCTGTTTTTACAATGCCATCAGCCACAAACTGCGAAAATATCTGGACAATTTCAGTGGCTGGTGTTATTGGATAAGCGGCAACAACGTCAGGATTTATCTGCCTCATTGCTTCTGCAAACGCCTCATTCCCTGTTTTTGCTACTCTTATTGACATTGTTCACTCCTTCTAAAATTCTGAAAAGTTGAATTTATAAACATATGATATATAATAAGTCAAAACACAAAAAAGGTCAAAAAAATGAAACCAATAATTCAGATTGCTCTTGATTTTGTTGATATTGACAGGGCGATTAAGGTAGCAAAAGAGGCAATAAAAGGTGGTGCTGACTGGATTGAGGCAGGGACACCTTTAATAAAATCGTGTGGTCTTGATGCAGTAAGGACATTGCGAAAGGAATTCCCGCATACCACGATTATCGCTGATATGAAGGTGCTTGATGCTGGCAGAACCGAGGTCGAAATTGCGGCGAAAAGTGGTGCTGATATCGTTGTTGTTATGGCTAATGCTTCGGATAGCACCATTAAAGAAGCAATAGAAAGCGCAAGAAACTATGGGGCGAAGATTTTTGTTGATTTTATGGAAGAAGCGTGCAATATTGAAAGAGCAAAAAAGATAGCATCTTTCAATCCTGATTTTGTTGGTGTTCATATTCCAATAGACCAGCAAATGACAGGCAAGATTTCTTTTGAATTTTTAAGGGAGATATCAAGCGTTGTAAAAATTCCCATTGCGATCGCAGGGGGGTTGAATTCTGAAAATGTTGTGGATGCTATAAATGCAGGAGCAAGCATTTTAATCATAGGTGGTGCAGTAACAAAATCATCTGATGCAGAAAGCGCAGTAAAAGCAATAAGAAGAGCAATTGATACCCGGACATCAATAAAGTCCGAGTTATTTAAAAGATTTTCTGACGATGAGATTAAACAGGCACTTTCAAAGGTTTCAACAGCAAACATATCTGATGCAATGCATAGAAGTGGATGGATTCCATCTGTAGTTCCTGTTAGTCCTGCAACAAGATTTTTTGGTAAAGCCATTACTGTGAGAACTTTTCCTGGTGATTGGGCTAAACCTGTTGAGGCAGTGGATATTGCCAATGAAGGAGATGTTATTATTATTGATGCCTGTGGGGTTCCGCCTGCTGTCTGGGGAGAACTTGCAACCCATAGTGCTGTTGTCAAAAAAGTTGCAGGCGTGGTTATATATGGAGCAATAAGGGATATTAAAGAGGTTAAGGAAATGAATTTCCCTGCTTTTGCGACAATGTGTATTCCACAAGCAGGAGAGCCAAAGGGACTTGGTGAAATAAACATCCCTATTCAGATTGGACCTGTTAAAATATTACCTGGTGATTGGATTGTTGGTGATGATGATGGTGTAGTGTGTATTCCCGGGCAGAATGCAGCGGAGATCGCTAATAGAGCAATGGATGTTCTCGAGCGAGAAAACAGAATAAGAACCGAAATTAAACAGGGCGGAACTTTAAGTGAGGTTACCCACCTGTTAAAATGGGAAAAACAAAAGTAAAAATATTATTATAACAAAATCTTCTTTCTGAGATTTTAAAAATTCTTGTATACAGGAGAAAAATGAACATAGTAAAACAAGACCTTAATAAGATTCTCGAAAAAAAAGTTCTATCTACTGAAATTAAATGGATGAATATTTACCATCCTTTTATTGCAAGAAAGGCGCTTCCAGGACAATTTATCATCCTAAGACCAACTGAAGAAAGCGAGAGAATCCCCTTAACAATAGCAGGGACGAATCCTGAAAAGGGAACTATCGAAATAATTTTCCAGGAAATTGGCGTAACAACAAAGAAACTTGGTTCCCTTGATCAAGGAGAGAAGATTCATAATCTTGCTGGACCACTCGGAAAGCCCATTCATATCGAAAATTGCGGCAGAGTTTTGTTTGTTACTGGTGGGATAGGTTCTGCATTTGTTTACTGGATGGCTAAAGGATTTAAGGAAGCGGGCAACTCAATCTGGGCAATTATGGGAGCAAGAAATGCAGAGCTTTTGATACTCGAAGATAAAATGAGAGAAATATGTGATAAGGTTTTAATCTCAACTGATGATGGGAGTAAGGGAGTAAAAGGATTTGTTACCAATGTTCTCGAGGATGCATTGAATTCTGGAGAAAAAGCCGACCTTGTGGTTTGCGCAGGCCCGGTTTTGATGATGAAAAATGTTTCTATAATAACAAAAAAATATAACATCAAAACCATCGCGAGTTTAAATCCGATAATGATTGATGGAACAGGCATGTGTGGTGGATGCCGCGTTACAGTTGGTGGTAAGGTAAGATTTGCCTGTGTCGATGGACCAGATTTTGATGCGCATGATGTTGATTTTGATGAACTCTTAAAAAGAACAGGTTTCTATAAAAAGCATGAGCAATGTTGCCTTGATCTTTACTTAAAATCAAGGCAACAGGATGGATTTACATCAACTACGGCTGAATAGAGGGTATAAGAATTAATCCTCATGAATGTTTTAAAATTCTCATTTCTTTGTAATTTCTCACTATTCCTATTTTTCGTTCTCCCTCCTTTCGTAAAGGATGAGAAATGATTTTCATGTATTTATGCTGTTGTAAAAAGACACAGGACTAAAGTCCCTCACTACATGGGTTTTGATGATTGAATGCCCCGTCTCTACGAGACACCCCTCTAAAAGAGGGGAATTAAAATCCCCCTTGCCCACTTTATAAAAGGGGGAATTGTTGGTAATAGTATAAAAGGGGGAAAAAGGAAGGGAACCTTTTTCAAAGGGCGAACTTACGGGTAAGGGATAAATAAAAAAGAGGGGTGGAAGGAGATTTCAATTTCCTCCGCACCCCTTTTAAAAGAGGGGGGATTTAAATTTTCCAGTTAGGCATTTCTTCCTGATTTATGTTCTATCTGAGAGAAAACAATTTTGTTATCTTTCACATCTATTTCTATGGTAGAGTTTTCCTTAAACTCGCCTGCGAGTAATTTTAATGCAAGTGGGTTTTCTATTTCCCTTTGAATCAAGCGTTTAAGCGGCCGTGCCCCATAGTTTGGGTCATATCCATGCTCTGCTAGCCATTTTTTTGCGGATTCTGTTACTTCAATATTTATTTTTCTTTCTTCAAGTCGTTCCATAAGGTACGAAAGTTGAATCTCAACGATCTTAAGCAAATCTGTTTTCGTAAGTTTATGGAAAAGTATTATCTCATCAACTCTGTTTAAGAATTCAGGTCTGAATTTTGATTTCAACAATTCCTGTACTTTATTCTCAATCTCTGATTCATCCTTAAACATCTCAAAGTATTGACTGCCTATGTTAGATGTCATTATTATTACGGTATTTCTGAAATCTACAGTTCTACCTTGCCCATCTGTAAGACGACCCTCATCAAGAACCTGTAAAAGTAGATTAAAAACCTCAGGATGCGCTTTTTCAATCTCATCGAGCAGTATCACCGTGTATGGCCGCCTTCTGACCTTTTCAGTAAGTTGGCCGCCCTCTTCATATCCAACATAGCCAGGAGGCGCTCCTATTAAGCGGCTCACAGAAAATTTTTCCATATATTCTGACATATCTATTCTTACGATTGCATTTTCATCATTGAATAGAAATTCTGCGAGTGCTTTTGCGAGTTCTGTTTTTCCAACGCCGGTCGGCCCAAGAAATATAAATGAACCAATCGGTCTTTTAGGATCAGAAAGACCCGCGCGATTTCTTCTAACAGCGTTTGATACTGCAACAATTGCTTCTTTTTGTCCAACAACTCTTTTTGAAAGTCGTTCCTCAAGATGAACAAGTTTTTCAATTTCCCCTTCGAGCATTCTACTAACAGGAATTCCAGTCCATTTTGAAACAATCATAGCGATATCTTCTTCGTCAACCTCGTCCTTAAGAAGTTTTGTTTTATTCTGGCTTTTTTTAAGTTCCTCTGTTTCTTGTTGAAGTTGTTTTTCAAGTTGTATCAGTTTTCCATACTTATACTCTGCTGCTGTTCCAAGATCACCTTTTCTTTCTGCATCTTCTATAACCTTTCTTGATGTCTCAATCTGTTGTTTAATTGCTTTTATTTTTTCAATCCTTGCTTTTTCTTTCGTCCACTGGGCATCAAGTTCCTGTTTTTCTTTCTTTAGGGTCTCAAGTTCTGTTTCAATTTTCTTAAGTCGATCCTTTGATGCCTCAGACGTTTCTTTTTTCATTGCCTCACGTTCAATCTCGAGTTGCATGATTTTCCGTTCAATTTCGTCAAGTGCCTGAGGTTTACTTTCCATCTCCATCCTTAATCGGCTTGCTGCTTCATCAATAAGATCTATTGCTTTGTCTGGAAGAAATCTATCAGAGATGTATCTGTGCGAAAGAATCGCTGCGGCAACAATTGCATTGTCTGTTATTTTGACACCATGATGGACTTCATATCTTTCTTTTAAACCACGTAGGATGGATATTGTCTCTTCAACAGATGGCTCCTTAATGTATACTGGCTGAAATCTTCTTTCAAGAGCCCTGTCTTTTTCGATATATTTCCTGTATTCATCAAGAGTTGTTGCACCAATGCATCTTAGTGTTCCCCTGGCAAGAGCAGGTTTCAACATATTTGATGCGTCTATTGCACCTTCTGCTGCCCCAGCGCCAACGAGTGTATGTAATTCATCTATAAATAGAATGATTTCTCCTTCTTTTTTTTCTATTTCTTTTAATATTGCTTTAAGACGTTCCTCAAATTCTCCGCGGTATTTTGTTCCAGCAACCAAACTGCCAAGATCAAGAACAAGAATCCTTTTGTTTTTCAAACTTTCAGGCACATCACCTGCTACAATCCTTCTTGCAAGTCCTTCAACAATTGCAGTTTTTCCAACTCCCGGCTCTCCTATTAACACAGGATTATTTTTTGTCCTTCTGCATAGCACCTGGGTAACCCTTCTTATTTCTTCATCTCTTCCAATTACAGGATCTATTTTTCCTTTTGCAGCAAGGTCAGTAAGATCACGAGTGAATTTTTTAAGTGATTGGTATTTATCTTCTGCACTTGCATCTGTTGCTTTTTCTCCACCTCGAATATTTTCAATAAACTTGAGTACTCTGTCCTTAAAAATACCTACTTTCTTCAGAATATCTTTTACTGGGTTTTCGACCTCGCATAATGCAAGCAAAAGATGTTCTAAACTGATAAATTCATCATTAAGGTTCTTTGCTTCTTGTTCTGCCTGTATTAAAATTCTGTTTAAATCCTGCGAGACATAAACCTGAGATGATGCCCCAGATACAGAAGGAATCTTGTCGAGAATACCTGTAAGGTTATCCTTAAGTTTAGTATAATCAACCTGCATTTGTTTGAGTAGGTCCTGCAAGAAATCTGTTTCAATCATTCCAAGGGCCAAATGTACAGCATCAATACTTTGATGACCCTTTTGTTGCGCAATTGTCTGCGCCTGTATCAAAGTTTCCTGACTTTTAGTTGTAAGTTTTTCCCAGTTCATTTTTTCTCCAATCTTATTATATTATTTCAGTTATTTTTTTCTCCTGCATCTTTAAAATTCATCCAAGAGAAAACCGAAATATATTTTGTTTGTATTTCACTAATTTTGATGAATAATTCGAAAAAATGGTTTCAGAAATAGATAGATGTTTATTCTTCAACAAAGAGACACTCAACATCACCAAATCGTATTCTATCACCATTTTTTAGTGGGTGTTTTACACCAGGAGAGATTCGTTCGTCATTGACAAATGTTCCACGAGTACTTCCTTGTCCATCATTACCAATATCTATAATAAAATATTCTTCCCCAATCTGCTGGATAACCGCATGCCTTCTTGATACGTGTCTAAGTGTTCTGTATTTTGCATTCTGCGTTGATAATGGAAGAGTAGAAAAAATCCGATAATCAGGAATTGTAATATCATTATCAGGAGCTCTTCCAATGAATGTATCCCTTTTTTGTAATAGATATTCTGGACCCATATAATCAGTATTGAATTTTAATTTTGCCATTGATTTTTCTCCTTAATGGAACGAATCGTTTCTAAAAATTTTCTCATATTTTTTTATTTTTTCAAATTTTTTGTTATAATAATAACGTTGGGCGGTTAGCTCAGGTGGCCAGAGCGTTACGTTGACATCGTAAAGGCCGCAGGTTCAAGTCCTGCACCGCCCACATTTTTATTTTAAGGAAGCAGGACTTGAATGGAGCGAAGTGAAGGAATTGCGAGTGAACGCAGCAATTCCAGCGGAGGCGAGTTGAGTCGTATTGGGAGACGAAACCGCCAAGTCCTGCACCGCCCACATTTTTATTTTAAGGAAGCAGGACTTGAATGGAGCGAAGGCGTATAGGTCTGAGCAAGCGAAGACCTGCGCGGATGGCCGAGCCGAGGCGTGGTGGGAGCCGAGGCCGCCAAGTCCCTGCTAACGCGATGAAGAAAGAGCGTTGTATAGCAGGCCCGACGAGCAGGTGAGTCGGGTGCACCGCCCACATTTTTATTTTAAGGAAGCAGGACTTGAATGGAGCGGTGCTGGTGCGATGAAGAAAGAGCACCGTATAGCACTAAGCGCGAGAAGGTGAGCGCGCTGACCGAAGCACGAAGTGCAAGAAGCTGGTGCGATGAAGAAAGAGCACCGTATAGCACTAAGCGCGAGAAGGTGAGCCCGCTGACCGAAGCACGAAGTGCAAGAAAATTGATTCCAACTTTTCTTTGGTCTCCTTTTGTTCCCCCCTTTTTTTTTAAAGGGACCGATGAGAATTTAAAATTTTTCCCCTTAACAAAGGGAGACGCAAGAGGAATTTTCAGGATACGAGACACCCCTCTAAAAGAGGGGAATTAAAATCCTTTTCATATTTTACGAAAGGAAGGACTAAAGAATAAAA
>MWDQ01000106.1 GCA_002070645.1 candidate division TA06 bacterium ADurb.Bin131 | reverse complement strand
AGAAAATGGAACACCCCGACAATATTGCATGCATAGTTTTCAATCAATATATCCTGTATATATGGAACTAAGGAAGGAAAAACCAGGAACGAAAAAAACCTGTTATTGCCCGGATGACGATATTGTAAAATTTGAACTTGAGCGACTCGAAGATGAAGAGGGTAGGGGATGGAATAGACCGGATGAAATATAAAATAACGCGGTTTATCTAAATTTTAGAATTTTTAATTTTGCATGCAATTAAACCTCAATCTTGGAGACATCCCTTAAATGATATCAGGTATACATTCCTGTATTTTCTCTAAGGCAGATGATTTATTGAAATCTTCAAGTGGTTGTTCAAATGCAAAACTCCAGTTATTCTGGCTTGTGGTACCAGGTTTATTGATTCTTAAATGGCTTATTTTTTTTGCAATATCTTTATCAAGGCACATAATATCCGGCAAAAGGTTTATGCGAAATATTGATGAACTATTATAGATAAACTCGAAAGATTTTTTAAGGCAATCTATCTCATTATTATCGTCCAGAATATTAAGAGCGGTTTTTAATTTATTTTTTTCATCAAATGTATCAAGATATATTTCAACAATATCTCTTATTTCTTCAACCTTTCTATCGACAGTATCACAAAGTTTCTCAACTGAATTAATCTCCTTTTTCCATTTTAATCTATCAGATTTATTGATAGTACTTTCAAATAATCGTTCTATAAGATCCCTCGAGTCAAGGTTATAAATGCGAGATTTTAATTCAATAAGTTCCCTTTCAACTGTACCAACCTCGTTTCTCCACCATTCAAGCCAGAAAGAGGTATCATGAGTAGAAAGAGTTGATATGCCTGATTGTCTATACTCAGAAGATGGTATAAATGAATAATCATACCCATAACGTTTTTTCCAACGCTGGACATCATATCCTGGTATTCCAAATTCCTTCAACACAGCAGGACATATATCAGGAATAACTCCAAGATCTTCTGCGCAAAGAAGACAATTCGAATTTTCATTCATAACATGAAGAATTTCACTGCCATGCTGCTTCCATATGCCTTCATCAGAAGGAATAAAAACACCATTGAGCCCTTGATTTTCAACAGGATCATCAATAGGAATTGACCATATCCTGAAAAGTCCAATAACATGATCAATCCTCATCATATCAAAAAAATTATCAGAAAATTTGAATTTTTCAATAATGTATCTGAAATCATGTTTTTTAACAATATCCCAATTCTGTATTGGCATACCCCAGCGCTGCCCATATACACAATACATATCAGGAGGTGCCCCTGCTGAATAATTTAGATTAAAAAGTTCTCTTTTTGCCCAAACATCTGCGCTATCCTTTGAAACAAGCACAGGTAAATCCCCCATCAACAAAACCCCGTGGTCATTCGCATACCTTTTTGCAGAAGCCATCTGCTGAAAACATATAAACTGAATCCATTTTTCAAAGAGTATATCTTTGTTATAGGCATATCGTATATCTTCAATTTTCTCATGATTAACATTTGCAAAAAAATCCTCCCATTCATACCATGGCGCATTATTATGAATATTTTTAAGCACTCTATACACTGCAAACTCATCAATCCAGTATTCATTATCTCTAACAAATAATGCAAAGGAAATATCTGATTTCACGGTATCTATTACTTTGTTAAAAATATTTCTTAAAATTCTTAATTTCTCTTCTCTTACTGAATAATTACACCTGTTATTTTTCCCAGAAACAAAAGATAACCTTAAATCAGATATTAAGCGATCTGGACATATAAGCCCGTCATAAGAAAATGAAGATAATGAAATATAAATAGGATCAATAGCAAAGGAACTCACTGCATTGTACGGGCAATTATCCATACCACACATATTTAATGGAAGAAATTGAAGTATTGTAGCATTAATAGACCTGCAAAAATCAACGAGTTTCTTTATATCATTAAAATCCCCGATGCCTGTGCTTTCTGAAGAGTAAACAGAAAACAAAGGTGTGCAAATCCCTGATTTCTTTTTTATTCCGATCTTCCTCCATTTATTTCCTTGAAATGTAGAAAAAAGTTCTTCAAAACTCATATTATTTCCTTTATAGCAGACATCAATACTTTTATTTCTTTCTTACTACCAATGGTAATGCGCAGATAATCTTTAAGCAAAGGAGTACCAAAATACCTGACAAGTATCCTTTTTTCTTTAAGCACTTTGTAAAGATCCTCTGCTTTTATATGTAATGGCTTTACGAGAATGAAATTGGCTGATGATGGAAAAACATAAAAACCTATTTTCTCAAGTTCCCCTTTAAGATAATCTCTGTTTCTGATAATCTTTCGACAGTTCTCCATCATAACATCATAATGATTTATTGCTGATATACCCGCAACCTGAGAAATTGTATTCAGGTTATAAGAATCCTTTATTTTCAACAAAGCAGATATAAGACGTGGATTCCCAAAGCAATATCCAATCCTCATCCCAGCAAGGGAAAATGACTTTGAAAAGGTTCTCACAACTATTACATTTTCAAAATCCTTTACAAGGTTAAGGCAGTTATCCTTTGAAAAATCAGCATATGCCTCATCAATAACAAGAACGCGTCTTAATTTTTTTGCAATATCTCTAATCTGATCAACAGGATGAAAACATCCTGAAGGCGAATCAGGATTTGCTATAATTTTCATATACAGATTATATATATTCATAAAATCATCAGGGATGTTAAAATCACTCTTTAAATTTACTCTGCAGGGTTTTCTATCTGAAATTGTGGCCAATACTTCGTAAAGCGGATAACTCGGATGGAGAAAAGCAACATAATCATCCTTACTCGAAAACGCTGTAATACATAACCTTAAAATTTCGTCAGAGCCATTTCCTGCAAAAATCCATCCAGGATCAAAACCATAGTGCTTTCCTATTGCCTTCCTTAAGCCGTATGCCTCAGGATCTGGATATTTTCTTATAGAACCATCTATTTGTTCTCTTATGGCATTTATTACCTCTTTGGGAACAGGAAATGGATTCTCATTTGTATTAAGTTTTATGAAATTTTTTTCTGATGGCTGTTCACCCGGAACATACGGCGAAAGTTTTCTAAATATCTTATTTAATGGTATATTCATATCTTCAATCCTTTTCAAAATTATGGTAGAATGATTATATCACAAAACCCTTTATTAGAAACGATATGGAAGATCTTACCCCGATGTTAAAGCAATACCTGGGCATAAAGAAAAAACATGGCGATTGCATTCTTTTTTTTCGCCTTGGCGATTTTTATGAAATGTTTTTTGACGACGCGAAAATAGCGTCGAATATTCTTGATCTTGTTCTAACATCAAGGGAAGCCGGTAAATCAGGCAAGATTCCAATGTGCGGCATTCCATTTCACGCAGCAGATTCTTACATCAGTCGCCTCATAAAGAATGGATATAAGGTAGCGATATGCGAACAAACAGAAGATCCTTCTAAGGCAAAAGGAATTGTAAAAAGAGATGTAGTAAGAATAATAACAACCGGCACCTATGTTGATGAATCATCTGATTCAAGGTGTATTGTTTCTATAGTCCCGGATAATAATCACATTGGAATTGCAATTATGGATAACTCCACAGGACAGATAAAGGCAAATGAATTTTCTTCAAAACAAGATCTTTCTGGAATAATTGCAAGGATACCTGTGTATGAAGTTATCTGCCCAGAATCAAGCAAGGATTTTGTCAAAAACCTGCTGAATGATGCAACAAGAAAAAATGAAGGCATCATAATCAACAGTGAAAATGACTGGAAATTTGACTATGAAACTGCCAAAAGAAATATCTGTGGACACTTTAGAATAGAATCCCTTGCTGGAACAGGAATCGGAGAAAAGAAACTTGCGATATGCGCTTCAGGCGGACTCCTTGAATACGTAAAAACACTATCAAGAAGTTCAATGACACATATAGACAGAATCTCATTATATGATGATTCAGAGTATCTCTTTATCTCTCCATCAGCGATAAGAGGACTTGAAATGGAATCTCTTATAAAGAGCATTGACAGAACAATAACTGCCCCAGGAAAAAGACAAATAAAAGAATGGATCTTTCACCCATTAAAAGATATTGAAAAAATCAATGAGCGTTTTTCTGCAGTGGACATTCTTATGGAGAATAAATCTGTTCAGCAGGCATTAACATCAATACTTAAAAAAATAAATGATATAGACAAAGCATTATCCAGAATAAGTAGCGGATATTCAAATCCAAGAAATCTTCTTGCGTTGAAGAATTCAATTGGTCTTATCCCTGAATTAAAAAAAGAACTCGAATCAATTTCAAAACTTAACAAATACTTTCAGGTAGAAGATATTCCTGATTTGCGGGAATTCCTCGAAAACGCAATCAATCCTGATATTCCACTTTCTAATCCAGAAGGCGAAATTATTAAAGATGGTTTTAACCGAGAACTTGATGAATATCGGAGTATTAAAAAAACCTCAAACCAGTGGTTAAAAAATTACCAGGCAGAACAAATAAAAAAAACAGGTATATCTTCTCTGAAGATTGGATACACTCAGGTCTTTGGATATTACATAGAAATCAGCAAGGCAAACCTTCATCTTGTTCCTGAAACATACATAAGAAAACAAACCCTGGTTAATGCCGAAAGATTTATTACCCCTGAACTTAAAGAATTCGAAGAAAAAATGCTTTCAGCCCAGCAGCGTATTATTGAAATAGAATCCGAACTCATGAAGCAGGTTACATCAAAAATTCTCGAGTTTTCAAATCAAATTCACCAGTTTACAGATACCCTTGCGGCAATTGATGTATTGAATTCCTTCAGTATTATTGCAAAAGAACAACAATATATAAAACCAGAGATTAACGGTGGCGACGAGATTATTATAAAAGATGGAAAACATCCTGTGGTTGAACTCTATCTCGAGGATGATTTTATTCCAAATGATACCCTGATTGATTGTTCTTCAAACCGTCTGCTTGTCATCACAGGGCCAAACATGGCTGGAAAATCAACATACATAAGACAGGTTGCTATTCTTATAATACTTGCTCAAAGTGGCTGTTATATACCTGCCTCATCAGCAACAATTGGACTTGTCGACAAGGTCTTTGCGAGAATTGGAGCACATGATGAAATTTCAAAAGGACAAAGCACATTTATGGTTGAAATGACTGAGACAGCGTATATCCTTTCAAATCTATCTGAAAGAAGTCTTGTTATTCTTGATGAAATTGGAAGGGGCACAAGTACCTATGATGGACTTGCCCTCGCATGGGCAGTCGTAGAATATCTCTATAAACAGAAAATCAGGACTCTTTTTGCAACACACTTTCATGAACTTGTCGAACTTGAGAAAAAACATCCAGGAATAAAAAACTATAATGTTGCAGTAAAACAATGGCAGGATGAAATAATATTTCTTCATAAGATTATTCCTGGAGGAACTGATGAAAGTTATGGCATCTACGTAGCGAAACTCGCAGGAATACCAGAAGAAATAATAAATAGATCAAAGGAAATTTTGACAGAATTAGAATCTCTTGAAAAATTCTCATCTCGAAAAGATGAGATTCAACAACTAGATCTTTTTACCTACCATACAGATCCATTGCTTGAGAAATTAAAAAATGAGATACAGGAAATAAACCCAGATAATATAACGCCTCTTGATGCTTTGAAGAAAATTGTTGAATGGAAAAATCTGATTAACAAAAAATAAAAAATGAAAAAAATTCATTTACTTTCAGATGAAACAATAAGCCGTATTGCTGCAGGAGAAGTAATTGAAAGACCTGCGTCAGTTGTGAAAGAATTGATTGAAAATTCCATCGACGCAGGATCAACCAGGATATCTATTGAGATAAAGCAGGCAGGCAAAACACTCATCAAGATAAAAGATGATGGATCTGGAATTGAAAAAGAAGATATGGACTATATCTTCTTAAGGCATGCAACAAGCAAGATAAATATATTTGAGGACCTATCCCGTGTTCATTCTCTTGGTTTCAGAGGAGAAGCACTTTACAGTATTGCCTCTGTTTCCGAGGTTTTCCTCAGAAGCAAAACCTCTTCATCAGAACATGGATGGGAAATTCATATAAGAGATGGTAAGAAAAGTCAGCCAAAACCAGTGGCATTACAATTTGGTACAGAAATAGAGGTTCACAATCTATTTTTTAATCTTCCTGTGAGAAAGAAATTTTTGAAATCAGACGCAACAGAACTTCATAGAATTATAGAAGTATTTATTCCATATGCTATCCTTTTCTATGAAAAATCATTTACCCTTACTCATAATAAAAAGGATATATTTAACCTAAAATCTGATACCTCCATTACAAATAGGATAAAAAACATCTTTAATTTTAATCCTGAATTTATACATGAAATTACCTACAAAGCAATTGATGGTTCAATTTCGTTGCGTTTAATTCTTGGCGATATCAATATTAAAAGGACAAAAAGAGATGCGCAATTTTTATTTGTCAATAATAGACCTGTTCAGTGCGCAGGAATCTCTTTTGCTGTCAACAATGTTTATCGATCCTTAATGCCGCCTGAAAGTTATCCTTTTTTTTCAATTTTCATCGATATTCCACCGCAAGACATTGATGTGAATATTCATCCGACAAAACGTGAAATAAAAATCAAAAATGAATACGTCATTGCAGAAATAATTAAACAACAATGCAAAGAAGTCCTGAATAAAGAAATTGCCCCAAAACAGGTGTTTACAAAGGAAAATTCCGCGCAACCAGAACAAAAACTTTCTGATACAAGCGAGAATTACCAAATAATCTTTCCCGGCACAGTAGCATCTAACCCGGGGATTCAGGACGAAAACCGTTCAAAGATTTTTCGTGAAAAATTTTATGGTTCAAGATTTGTTGGAAACATAATGGGAGTTTATCTTGTTTTCGATGCAGATGACAGAATTTACATTGTAGACCAGCACGCAGCGCACGAGAGAATCACCTTTGAAAAACTTCTCAATCAAGCAAGAGATGGAAAAATAAAGGTTCAACAGATGCTGGTACCCATAACCATTCCCCTGACCACTCAGGAAATGCTTATCTGGCAGGATGGTGCAAATCTAAGACTTGAAGAAATAGGTTTCCAGACAACAAAATGGGATGAAAAAACAATTGCAGTATATACAAGCCCTGTTGAAATAAATAACATTGAAATTGCCATTAAAAATATTCTATCAGACACGAGCATTAATATCATCAGTATTGAGGATATCTTAAAAAAGGCATGCAGAAGTTCAACAATGGCAAATGAAAAACTTTCTGAAATCGAGGCAGAAACATTAAAAAAATCATTACTTTCCTGTGAAAATCCATTAACATGTCCCCACGGAAGACCTACAATAGTAGAAATTGAAAAAAGATTTATTGAAAAACAGTTTCTTAGATAAACTACAAATTTCTGATGTATTTTTTCCACGCCTGTGCAATCAACCTGAGATCCTTCTTTTTGATTGGAAGAACCTTTGGAACAGGCCTAAAACAAACAAATCTCTCAGCATAAAAAATGCATGGAACCCCTATGCTATAACTCTTCATTGTAAAATCAAGCCACTTGTCATAATAAGAATGAACCCAATTATCACTATCAATGGGATGAGATGGAAGCGCTGCCTTTGCAAGGTCTGAACGCGCTTTCATTGCTGTTAAAACATCTGTCTCAGGAAGTATAACCCCAGCATCATGCAATCTCACCATATCAAATGTATCATGAAAATATGGATGTACAGTACTGCTTGTAATCAGACAATCCTTTTTTGCATTCTTTGCCGCGCTATAAATCTCCTTCTGCAATTTATACAATAATTCACATCCCCATAGTAGCCCTTTATGTTCAATCCTATCGTGTTGATTTCCAAGTATAACTGGACGACCAAAATGTTCTCCGCCAATTGGTTCTCGTTCTGTAGGAACATAAGAAAGTTGATCTATCTTAAATCCATCAGCGTTATAACATCCTTTTTCAGGAGATAAAAGTCGATGAACATTCTCCCTTAAAAACAAAATATATGAGTAATTTTCTGGATCAACAACAAGTTTTCTATCCCCTGCAAAGATACACCATTCATCAGGTATTCCTTCAGTAAACCATGTTGCAATCCATAAAAGTACTTTTCTCCCTTTTTTATGTTGCCTATCAATGAATCCCCTGAGATCTGGCCATTGAATCTTGTTTGGAACCCAATTCCCGCCAGAGGACCATCCAGCGTCGATAATTATTGTGCCAAAAGGGATATTTTCTTCATCAAGAATATTTATCCATCGCTCATATAGACCCTGGATGCAATATGCAAGGGCCCGACATTCAGGACCTTTTCCACCTTCAAATTCAAACATTATACCCACCTGATCTCCATAGCCGCAATAGATAGGCATCAACCACCATGAAGGAATCTTACCCTGTGGATGAATTCCACCATCTGGATAGGTTAGATTCAGACCTCTGCTGAGAAGATGATGGTCTGACTCGCCATTATAGCCATATACAATAACAAGATTAACATGTTTAGCTACATCATCAGGGTTTGAATGTCCTTCGAGATCAATCCTTACACTAATATCTGTTCGAGTTGCCTTAAAAAAAGCAAAATTCCACAGATGCCAGTTTTCTTCTGCACAAATCCCAACAAAGATTTTTCTATCCTTTCCTTTAATAATTACTGCAAAAGGAGGAGGACTGAATTTTGCTGACACCTCTCTTGTTGATCTTATCCCAACTTCTAACTCCCTGGGAACCTTATATGGCTTTGTTCTATGCTCAACAGAAGGGGAGGGCGACCATATTTCTTGAGGCGCAAAACCAATCTCACCTTTATCAACAGAGCAAACAAGAAAATCAGAATCAATTACGTTGAAATTCTTTCTGATACTCTTTTCATCTTTCAATCTATTCTCCTGTTAAGATGTAAAAAATCTTTCCTATTATTATAACAAATAAAAAATATCAGACAAAAAAAAAACCGCCGCCAACTCTTGTTGACGGCGGAGATTAAGGATATGTGCCAAGCCGCTCGACTATTAGTACCTCTCAGCTTAAACCCTTACGGGCCTTACACTCGAGGCCTATCAACCAGGTAGTCTACCTGGAGTCTTGGTCCTGATATTGCTACCAGGAGGGAGATCTAATCTTGGGGTAGGCTTCGCACTTAGATGCTTTCAGCGCTTATCCCTTCCGAACATGGCTACTCAGCAATTGCTCCTGGTGGAACAACTGAGACACCAGAGGTTCGTCCACCCGGGTCCTCTCGTACTACGGGCAGAGCCCCTTCAAATCTCCTGCGACCACGACAGATAGAGACCGAACTGTCTCACGACGTTCTGAACCCAGCTCACGTACCGCTTTAATGGGCGAACAGACCAACCCTTGGGACCTGCTCCAGCCCCAGGATGCGATGAGCCGACATCGAGGTGCCAAACCGGGTCGTCGATGTGAACTCTCGGACCCGATCAGCCTGTTATCCCCGGAGTACCTTTTATCCGTTGAGCGATGGCCTTTCCACTCAGTACCACCGGATCACTAAGCCCAGCTTTCGCTTCTGCTCGACATGTCTGTCTCACAGTTAAGCTCCCTTGTGCCTTTACACTCGCCGGCTGATTGCCAAACAGCCTGAGGGAACCTTTGGGCGCCTCCGTTATCGTTTAGGAGGCGACCGCCCCAGTCAAACTACCCGTCTGACACTGTTCCAGGTCCGGTTTCACGGAACGAGGTTAGGATTTCAAAATATTAAGAGTGGTATTTCACTGTTGGCTCCACCCTGACTGGCGTCAGGGCTTCAAAGCCTCCCACCTATTCTACACATAATATTTTAAAATCCAATGTCAGAGTATAGTAAAGGTTCCGGGGTCTTTTCGTCTTGTCGCGGTTAACCCGAGTCTTCGCGGGTATCACAATTTCGCCGAGCCCCTCGCCGAGACAGCGATGCCATCGTTACAAGATTCGTGCAGGTCGGAACTTACCCGACAAGGAATTTCGCTACCTTAGGACCGTTATAGTTACGGCCGCCGTTTACCGGGGCTTAGGTTCAGTGCTTCACCGCCTTACGGCAGTTGACACCTCTCCGTAACCTTCCGGCACCGGGCACTTGTCAGACCCTATACATTCTCTTTCGAGTTTGCAGAGTCCTATGTTTTTGGTAAACAGTCGTGGCATCCATTTCACTGCGGCCTTTTCAGACCAGATTATGGTTAAACCCAATCTTACTCAGGCACCCCTTATCCCGAAGTTACGGGGTTATTTTGCCGAGTTCCTTAGCAAGGGCTCACTCGCGCGCCTTAGGATATTCTCCCAGTCCACCTGTGTCGGTTTGCGGTACGGGTACCTGACATACTCCCTACGAGGATTTTCTTGGAAGTACAATTCGAACACTTCGCCTTTCCTTGCAGAAAGACTCGTATTCTGTGCTCGGTCTTAAGAACCAATGGGTTTGCCACAGGTTCAACCTTACACATTAAACCGGTATATCCAGAAACCGGATGTTCTATTGTACTCCGTCCCCCCTTCAGTGATAACGCATATCAGATAGGGCCGGAATATTGACCGGCTGTGCATCATCTACGCCTTTCGGCCTCGACTTAGCTCCCGCCTAACCCTGGGTGGACGAACCTTCCCCAGGAAACCTTGGACTTTCGGCGTTCCGAATTCTCATCGAAATTTTCGCTACTCATGCCAGCATTCTCTCTTCCCATACGTCCACCGTTCCTTACGAAACGGCTTCAACCGCTGGGAATGCTCCCCTACCTCCGGTTAGCATTAAGCTAACCGAACCATAGTTTCGGCACCAGGCTTGAGCCCCGTTGAATTTTAGGCGCAGGGTCACATCGACCAGTGAGCTGTTACGCTTTCTTTAAAGGATGGCTGCTTCTAAGCCAACCTCCTGGTTGTCTATGTAACCCCACATCCTTCGACACTTAGCCTGGATTTAGGGGCCTTAACTGATGGTCTGGGCTGAATCCCTCTTGACTATGAAGCTTAGCCCTCACAGTCTCACTCCCGGAAAACAAATTGCGGAATTCAGAGTTTGATAGGACTTGGTCTGATGGAATCAAACCTTGCCCAGTCAGTGCTTTACCTCCACAATTCTATTAACCGAGGCTGACCCTAAAGTCATTTCGGGGAGAACCAGCAATAACCAGGTTTGATTAGCCTTTCACTCCGATCCACAGGTCATCCGAGACATTTGCAACTGTCACCGGTTCGGACCTCCCCCCCCTGTTACGGAGGGCTCATCCTGCCCATGGATAGATCACCTGGCTTCGGGTCTACTAACGATAACTAATGGGCGCTATTGGCACCACTCGCTTTCGCTGCGGCTCCTCCACTTATGTGGATTAACCTCGCTACCGCTAGTAACTCGCTGGCTCATTCTTCAATAGGCACGCCGTCATCCGCCAGAACTGCTTCCGACGGACTCCGACTGCTTGTAGGTGCACGATTTCAGGTTCTATTTCACTCCCCTCCCGGGGTTCTTTTCACCTTTCCCTCACGGTACTTGTTCACTATCGGTTGAAGACGTGTATTTAGCCTTGCCACGTGGTCGTGGCGGATTCCCACAGAGCTCCTCGGTTCCTCCGTGGTACTCAGGTGCCAGACACATGCCTTTTAAGTTTTTGTCTACAGGGCTTTCACCTTCTATGGCTGATCTTTCAAGATCATTCAACTAACCTAAAAGGTTATATCATGTTGGAAGTATAGCCACTTCCATGTCTGGTCCTACAACCCCGAATGATGAACGCGGCTATGCTATAACATCATTCGGTTTAGGCTCTTCCCATTTCGCTCGCCGCTACTCAGGGAATCAAAATTTTTTCTTTTCCTCGAGGTACTGAGATGGTTCACTTCCCTCGGTTAGCCTCCTGCCTTAAGACAGGATATCCATCTCTCGATGGATGGGTTGCCCCATTCGGGAATCCCCGGGTCAAAGGTTGCTTTCACCTCACCGGGGCTTATCGCAGATTGCCACGCCCTTCATCGCCAGTCTTCACCAGGGCATCCATCGTACACCCTTATTAGCTTGGCCACAAATCCCAAATTTTCAAAGAATATAAATCTTACCTGTAATTAATTATACCTCTGGATAAATAAATTGTCAACACATAAATTATACATGATTTTCTACATCTGTCAAATCCATGTACAGGTAGGGTATATAGGTAACACTTTTTGTTCTGAAAAAAGAAGTCAAAAGGTGTCTGGTATTTTAATGATTCATGAGGTCTTTTGAAATTATATTCTACAAGCCACTCTGTAAGCAAGGGATTAAATATTTCGTGAAAATATATCTCTTTTCTGGATTACTCACAGGTGTTACCTATGTATCTCAACTTCTCCAAACACAAAATGAAGAAAAGCCCGCTTCTGGCCAAAATAAAGTTCGAGCCAATCGGTCACAAAATCAGTTCGAATTTTTCCAACTGACGGAGGGGGTGGGATTCGGGCGGCCCGTCGCTCGGTCGCGATCTGCTCCTCGCTCCTTAAGGGGGATCTCCCCCTTAATCTTCCCCCTACTGCGTGGGGAACGCCTCTTTCCCCACACCTCTTTCATCCAACCTATAAAATACTAATCGGTTGGATGCTCCCACAACGCCTCAGCTCGGCCATCCGCATAGGTCTTCGCTTGCTCAGACCTA
>MWDQ01000105.1 GCA_002070645.1 candidate division TA06 bacterium ADurb.Bin131 | reverse complement strand
CTGCCATAGGGGATTTCCTCACATTTATTAAATATGTATGCATAGGGTGGTGGCTCAAACTTCTGTGGAGTTCTGTATTTTTTTGCCATAAACAAACAACTCATTCCCATTGTTTTATTGTCTGCTGTTTCAGGGGCATGTGATTCATTGAATTCATTTCTTGCTTCTCTTCCCATTCTAAACTGCGCCCCGGTGAGAGGCGCAAGGATTCCATCGCCAGAACAATCAGCAAAAATTTTTGCCTTAACCTGATGAATTGTTTGTGTGGTTGTCTGCCATCCAGAAACAGAAAGTATATGGTTGTTTTTTACCTCAGCATTAATACACGAGCAATTCAGAAGAAGGGTGATATTTGGTTCTGCCATAATCTTTTCGTAAAGAATAAGGTCCCAGATTGAATAACTTTTGTTATGATTGCGATAAAGGTTTTCAAGTTGCAGTTCTTCAAGAACCCCTGTTTCTCTCATATTTTTTATTCTATTGTGTCTATCTGCTCCGCATATATGAACACGGCATTCACTTGAAGAATTTCCTCCAAGAACAGGTCTATCGTGCATGAGTGCAACCTTTATGCCATTTCTCGCAGCACTTATCGCAGCACATATTCCTGCCATTCCACCGCCAATAACACAAAAATCAATATTGTGTTGTTGTTTTTTTAATCTATTATCCTTTCTCATTTTTCCATCTCCTTTAATTTTTCTTTTGCCATGTTTGCAATCTGAGTTGCTGAAAAGGTTTCCATTACCTTTTCGAATGTTTCCCTTGCCTTTTCTTTTTCTCCCTTATCGAGGTATATCTCACCTTTAAGGTAAACAGCCCATCCATAGTAAGGGTTATCAATTGAACTTGAAATCTTAAGAAATGTTTCAATCTCCCTCATTGCCTTTTCATAGTCCTTTTTCAAAATATGCGCACGGGCAAAAAGGATTGACCAGTTTCCTTTAATCTTTGCTGTTGGAATTTCATCTGCCCAGAGAGTAAGTTTTTCGATTGCTGTTGAAAAATCATTTTTCTTAAGATAAAACAAAACCTGCTGGGAATAAACACCGGTTTTTCTTTCGATTTGTGTATCCAATATTACACTTTCGTAAAATTTTGAGGCATTTTTGATATCTGCTTTATATCTTGCTGCGTCTCCAAGTCCAATTGTAGCGCTTCTTCTGATTTGTAATTCTACCTGATTGTCAGAAGAGAGTAAATTAAAGATTTGCTCTGCTTTTTCAATATCTCCTGTTTCGAGGTAAAGAAAAGCAAGATTCAGTTTTGCGTTAGGGAGATTCTTTTCAGAGATGATTTTTTTATAAATCTGTTCTGCTTCACTGTATTTTTTTGTTTTTTCTGCGAGATCAGCAGCAATATATGCAACCTTTATCCACTGAGATTGTTCAAGATTTCTATTTTTAAGTTCATTATAACACTCGAATTCTTTCTCTACAACATTATAACTATTGAAAATATCCGCAAGTGCAAAAAGTTCCTCTTCAGGAAGTGTTCTTAAATCAAATCCCGCAAATTCATCAATATATTCTTTGTAATATTTTGGTGGTATCACAAGCACGCTATAGTCCTGTTCTGCTTTGACCTTCATTAAAATCGTATCAGAATTTCCACTATTGTCTGTGGTTGTTAGTTTAACATCATAAGTTTTTTTAATAAGATAGGTATGTGAGGGATTTTTCTGATTGCTTTTTTGTCCATCTCCAAAATCCCATTGATACGAGACAATATTGTTTTTGCTGGTGGATGTATCTGTGAACTGAAAGGTTAAAAGTTCCCATTTCTCCCTTTTGAGATAGTTTATATTTTTCCACTCAAATAACGATGTAATCTGTTGATTTAATTTTCTGATATCCGTAATTTTACCTTCAGATAAGGGCAGAAAGAAGTCCTCAGGGATTATCTTAAACTGTTGTTCCTCTTGTTTTTTCATTGCGCCAATAGCATATACCGAGCCAGGACGTTCAAGATGGTAATAAACAATTTTGTGAAGGCCTGGTTCAAGTTCTATCGAGCCAGAGTGTTCTGGCCTTACAAATGCTTCTATCCAGTGCCATCCAGGCCAGGATGCAACATGCTTGTCATCAACAAAGATAAGTGAGGGTCCTGTTGATGTTGTACCAAAAACAATTGTTTCTTTTTGAAATGAATAAAAATATCCTGTGTAAACCCTTACAAGGTAATTTGTGGCTGTAACTGGATTTATTCCATCCCATATCATTTTTCTAAATGTTCTACCCACAAGATATTTTTCCTGTACACTATCTTCAAGAATTTTTTTACAGTCATCAACTGTATCTGCTTTGTCCCCATGTCTTGTATAGACCTCAAGTAAAAGGCCCCTTTTTGGTCTATAATCATACTTTGTTTTTTTTGCATCAGGATTTCCCCAGAATATGTAGTATGTTTTTTCTGAAATAGGGAAACTTATTTCATACTTGTTTCCAGGGCCTGCCTGTACAAGAAAAAAAGCAACCTCTTTTCCATTTTCATCAGTTATTCTTATATCAGAGCCATCGTCTTTTGCAGGGCAGTATACCTTTATTAGCGCAGAGTGTTCGACAGGTGCTGTATCTTTTTGTGTTGAACATGTAATCTGCGCCCTGTATTCCCATCCATTTAACCATACATCACAAAAGGCGTATCCTGAAAACAAAAGGCAAACAGCAAAACAATACAGGACTGAATTTTTCATTTTTCCGCCGGCAGCATTGAAATATCTGAAAACCATACCTTTCCAGGAGAACCATAAACATAGAGTTTTAGTCGCATCCATTTAACATTACTATTCTTAAAACTTACATTTCTTACCTGTTTTTTCCATGTTTGGTCTGCTGGTTGATGGTAAAAGCACTCATTTCTTTCTATTCTTCGTTTTCTTCCTTGAACAATGCCCCAGCCCTCAACAAAGATAATAATAATAGGTCCTGATGTTTTTGTTTTTACACTTAGTATGTAATCAGAAGGGGAATTGATTTTGTGGAATATCGAGTATACCCAGTATCCTTCATTCTCTGCAGTTGTTCTATCAACATTATACATCAAAAAATTCTGTGAAGAATCCCACACTGCTTTATCATCAAGAATCTTCCAGCCGTATGGCTTTCCCTCTTCGCCCTGCGAAAAATCACCATTTATTATAATGTTGTTTTTGTCTGGTTTTCCTTTTGTGGGATGAACAGTAATGCTAACAGTATTTGAATATATGCCCTGCCAGTATAGTTTTAATCTGAATGTTTTTGGAAGTTCAACAGGATAATAATCATAAAAAAAAGGTATCAGAATTTCATAGGTATTGCCTGGTTTCAGGATTATTGGTTTGTATTCAGAACTTGTTTCAGGACTATGTGGTTTTGGCTCTGGAGGCATATGGTTTGTGAAGTTTGTCATTTCAGGGGTTTCTTCAATCTCAAGTTTGTGCAGGCTGCCAATGTACATCCAGTTTAACTCTCTTGGTTGAAGAAATTCAATAATATAACTTTCTGTTTTTGAAGAGTCATTAAGAATTGTGGCTTTTAGCAAAATCTGCTCTTCTTCATAGTATATATCCTTTGGAGTTTCAAGTTTTAGTTGCATTCCTGAGGCAGAACCAAGTAAAAATAAAAATACTGTACTACCTGCCAGAAATATTCTCATAGTATTTCCTCACAATTCCTTCGTATCCTGATGGAATCTTTTCATCCCACATACTGCTGAGTTCCCTTTTCTTTTTTTCAACCCTTTCTGAATTTTCAACCTTTACAATTGCCTGATATGTAAGAACCTGCTGTGCTTGTTTTAGATGGGCAATGGTCATTTGTTTTGTTGTGAGAAGGTTATTGTATCTTCCTTCTTTTAATTGAATTGTGAATTGTTTCATTGCTGAAATTGACCTTTCAAGTTGAGGATTATAGATATTGAGAATTTTCAGTTCCCTTTCGAGTTTTTCTGCTTTTTCTATAATCTTTGTTTGTTTTTCCGCGAGTTCCGCATATCTAAAAGAAGCGTCATTAACAGGGCCTTTAAGTCCTCTTGGTCCCCATCCACTTGTTTTACCACCGCCTGTTGGTCCAATTTGGTTTTCATTGCTTGCATCCTGGACCTGTCCTGGTTCAATATTATCAGGCGTAAGTCGGGCTGGTGTTTGTCTGCCTCCTTTTCCTGACGCAGTTTTTTCGACCATTTCTCCATATGATCGGCCGGTCCTTCCTTCACCGCTTCTTCCGCCGATTTCCTGCTGATTTGGCAGTACATTTCCTGTGATACCTTTTGCACTCATATTACTGATAGAACCGTCCATTGCCATCCAACCAGCGCCTTTATCAAGACTATCCATCCATGAACTTGTAATATCCTCTATTTCTTCTTTCATATTTTCTTCCTGTTCAATCAGGTCTCCGATAATATCCTCAAGTTCAGATGGTAGTTCTGCTTCAGGAGCAGTAATTGGTTTTGATGGTTCTTGATGGTCCCATTTAATGGAATCAGGCGCTTCTGCAAGCCATCTTTCAAGATTGGATACAAGTTCTTTTGCAAGTTCAAGTCCCATCTGAGATTCCTGAATGGGTATTGTTATTGGTTTATTTTTTTCCATTGCATTTGATGCTGCCTGAAGATGAGATATCATTTCAACAAATTCATCAGAGAGTGTAAATTTTCCCTGTGTTTGCTGTGCAATTTTATTGAGGTCATTAACTATCTTCTGGAACATTTCTGCCCATTTTTTTTCTTTTTCTGCGAGGTCCTGTAAATCAGAAGAATTTGCTAAATTCTTAACACTGCCGAGTTTTTTTGCTGCTTCGACAACCTTTTTTTGTTCTTCTATGAATTTCTCAAGAAGTTTTTTTGCCTGTTCTAATTTTTCCTGATACTTTTTCTCTGCTTCAGTATTTTTTTTCTGAGAAAAACCTTTTGACGCAGAAGAAAAAGGATAAATAAAGTATATAGAGGATCGGCCAATATTTTTAGTAGGTGAATTATCCGAGCATTCAGCATAATAGGCAATTTTTGTATTGACAGCAGGGACCTTCAATGTGGTATTTATTGTTAGTTCTTTTTTGTTATTGCCTGTTGTCTGTAGAAAAACCCTATCGTTGTTTGATATCTCACCTTCGCCCTGGTGTAATCTGAATTTTATAGTGGTTATACCAAAATCATCTGTTGCTTTTAGTGTGATAGGAATTAAAGAACCAGAATCTGCTGTTATATCTTTACCAGGGGATACAAATTCACAAAAAGGTATCTGATCAAAAATAGGTGTTATTTTTTCTCTTCCACTTGAAAGAATTTTTTTTGTAGCAGGGTCATAGTAATGAACCTCATAGAATGTTGCATCATTTACTGTAAAACTGAATGATTTTGTTTTTGATGTTCCTTTGTTTATAATACTCTGTCCACTACTGAATAGCAGTATTGTATCCCCAACAGGATTATTAAAATAAAACTGAACTATAACATTTGTGCCCTGTAATGCGTTTATTTCAGAAAAAATGCGTTCCTCTGTTCTTGTTCTTATTCCTGTATAGGAGGGATAATTATAGGTTATCCTCATTGTTTTAATAAGGGTTTTATCAATGACATTTACCCGATACCATAAACTTTTTTTTCCATTGGATACAATCCTATATGAAAATGAAGAGGTAACCCCTGGTATTGTATAAACAAAAGTACCTCCATCCTGTATCATGCTTTTCAGATTTGTTGATTTTTCACGTATTTCAATCTCTGGTATTCCTGATGTTTTCAATCTTGCGCGAATTATGAGAGGGGCGCCTCTTTCAATAGAACAGTTGCCAGGTTCAACAATAATATCAGCAATAAAACTTGAAGATGCGAAGATTTTCATGAAGACATTTTTTGTTGATTGTGGCGCGATGGATATACAGATAAGCAGCGCAAGAATTGAAAACACTGTTATCCTGAAATTTTTTTTCAGTTTCTTTCTATCAACAATCTTTTCAATATCGCATCTGCTTATTGCCTGTATGGTTTTTTCTTTTAATGCATCAATAAATACTTCTGGGTATTTTCCAATTTTTCTGCTAATCTGGACTGAATTTATAAGAAGATTATTGAGAAATGGGAATTCTTTTTCAATCTTTATTGCGATTCCGTCAAAAGGCAGATTTTCCCATTTTTTTTTGATGTAAAATATTTTCAGCAAAGACGCAATAATAATACCGAAAAAAACAAGTTTATAGATGTATGAATATCCAAAAACAAATGGAACAAATTTTTCAATAATAACCAATGTAATAAAAACAAAAATAAGTATAAAACAGAATAATAGCGCATTTTCCTGGATGTTTTTATTCTTCTCAATTTCCCTATATCTGTTCAGGAATCTATGTATGTTTTCTATATTTCCATTCATTTTATTCTTTTTTGTTATAGTATATTACTTTGTCTTCTTAAAAACCAGCAGATTGTCAGAAGTATAAAAATTATGGGTATTAGAAATTTTTCTGATTCTCTTGTTATTGCAAGGTGAGTTTTTACTGTTGTTTTTCTTGAACTCAATTCTTTTTGCAGTCCATCAGAGTTTTCTATGGGGAAATACATCCCACCTGAGATTTCTGCAAGTTTCTTCAGGTATATATCATCCCTTCCAGGATCTTTTATTTCACTTCCTTGATTTGTAATGATAAATTCTTTTTTATTTATTTTGCCTTTATTTTCAGCGCAAACCAGATATATCCCGTCTTTTTTTGAAGAAAAGATTGAGGCATTGTTTTCTACATTCAGGTTTATTTTAGAATAATCAGGGCATACAATATATGCATTAAATGGTGAATTTTCTCCTGTGAATAAAAACCTTATATGGATCTGTTCATTTTCAGCAAAGGTTCGTTTATCAAGATTAATATCAGGAACCCTGTTTCCAATTCCGAGATAATCATCAGGACCACAGAGAAATCTTATAATCCTTGCCCAGAATTGTTCATATGCAAGTTTTTCATCCTGTCTGGCTGCATAACACCATTTCCAGGTAGAATCAGTTGCAACAATAACACATCTACCCCGTGGCATACCTGTTGAAACCACAAGAGGATTATCCGGGGATTCTAAATTTTTAATAAGGACAAGTCCTGCTGGCGTGGGTTTAGGACATCTATTCATTCTATCGAGGATCGGCAGGTATTGAAAATTTTCAAACACAGGTAGGTTTTTGCCCTCCTCGGTTATTTCGGGTTTAAAAGGCCCTTCAATGAAGCCTGCCTCATTACCTGTAAGAATAACAGGTAATATATCTTTTATAACATCCCTTTTAAGACCCTTGAGAAAATTTTCCCCGCCAAGAAACAGAACGCTTCCACCTTTTTTTTCAACAAAGTTTCTTAAGTTTTGCATATCTTTATCAGAAAATGACGAAAAATCAATATCTCCAAAAATAATAATATCAAAGTTATTAAGAAAGATTTCCTTGCCGAGGATATTTGTAGGGACATCAATTGTTTTACCTCCTGTTTGCTGGAATGTTGATTCTCCAACCCTAACCAGACAGCATGGCTCAATTTTTTTATCTGATTCAATAAACCTTTTCAAAAACTTATATTCCCATCTGAGGTTTCCTTCAACGTATAGTATATGAAGTGTTGGTGCTATAACCCGTACAAGAACAGGAAAATGATTATTTTCGAGGTTTGTTTCTCCAATCCCTGGTTGAACAGATACCTCGTAGATATAATCTCCTTCAGGGAGAGAAGGAATTTCAAAGTCCAGTCGTACAAAGTTTGACGTAATCTCTATTGTTCTACCCTGAATAAGTTTTCCGTTTTCTTTAAGGGATACAGACACTTTTTCATTATCATATCCCTTCTGGCTTATAATTGGACTGATTTTTGCAATTTCTCCTTCATATAATGGAGAATTTGTTAAGATAGTTGATATGCCTATGTCTTTTGCAGATTCCTCGCCAATACCCACAGTATAAACAGGAATAGTAATAACCTTTTTCATTTCTTCCCATGAGATAAACTGGTTTTCATAGCCGTCTGTTAAAAGTATTACCCCTGAATAATTGTCAGAAGAGTTCTTTATAATACTGGAAAGGCAGGTAGCTATCTTTGTTGAGTTCTGGTTTGCCTCGATCAATGGAATATCTTTTTGATTAACAATTTTTGCGTCTGAACCAAATAAATAGTAAACAGGATTGTATTTTTTAAAATATTTCTTTTTTTCGAGAAATTCTTTTGCCTGCTGAATTTTTGAAATCCCTGCCCTGTCCTTTGCTTCCATGCTTTTTGATGTATCAATTAAAACAAGTACTGGTTTTTTTAATCCTGTTTTCATAGAAAATGAAAGTTCTGGTTGAAATATTGCACACAGAAGCAGGAAACCAGCAAGTATATGAAAAATAAGGAATGTTTTTGTTTTTTTTCCGCACAGAAGTTTTCTATATGAAGCAAAAATAATAAAAATCACTGTAGCACAAAAAAGTAAAACAACAGGAGTTGGTATATCTGAATTAAATCTAACCATGACCATTTTTTATTCCTTTTTCTCTGATAAAAACAAAAACATTGCTCAATATTAACTCTGCAAGTAAAAGGAAAAGAGATATCCACAATAAAAGTATCATAAGGTCTTTTCCAGATGATTCTGCGGATAGGATTTTTTCAGTGTTATTTTTGGGTATGAAATTCAAATGAATTTTTTTAAATATTTCTCTAATCTCATTTTTCGAAATTTTTGAGGGATCCCCTTCTGTATAGGGTATATTAACTGCTACAATTTGCTTTTGTGCGCCATTCTCATTAGAAAATTCTGCCACCCAGATGCCAGGGATATCAGGCACATAACCAACAGGTTTATTATTTTCATTTTTGATAATCTTTATTTTTCCATCAGGGTTTGTTAAACTAACTGATTTTGAGGTTTCTGAACCGTTTATGACAATGGTACTACCTGTTGATGCGGTTGATGTTGAGCCAGAAAGATATTCAATCATCAGGTTTATCATCACAGGAAAAAATGGCTTTCTCTGAAAGTTTGTCCACGTTTGTTCTGGAGAAAATGTGAAAAGAAATATTCTGCCCCTACCGAGTTTTTTTTCTATGAGAATAGGATAACCATTATCAAGTTTTATAAGTATATCGCCTGTTATATCTTTTGTTGAAAAACACGAATTGAATCTTGTTGTTTTTAAGTAATCAAATATCCTGTCTCCAAACTCAGAAAAAAGTGGATGTCCTGTTGCAATATATGCAATCTGGGCTTGCTTTGAGAAATTTGCTTTTTTCACAATTTTTGAAGGCATAATACACATGTTTTCTTTAGCAAGGAACCAATCTGAATTGAAATCCTCCGGTGCAATTCTTTCACCCGCGAAATATATAAGCGTCCCGCCATTAAGTATATAGTTGTATATCTTTTGCCTTATATGTATTTCAATTCTTTGAGGGTTAACCATTATCATGGTTCTATAATTTTTGGGGTATACATCAGTGATTTCATTGATTTTTTTGATATCTGCGGAAATCATATCTGATGAATCTACAGATGACTGTGCATAGAAAACAGATGGGTCTTCAGTTCCCACAATAAGGACTTTTTTCTGACCTGATGGTTCCTTCTGGATGTAGAAAGAATTATCCGTCTTCAGGACATCTGGATATAAAAGTTCAATTTTACCCTGCTGGCAGTCCTTTTCAAGATTGATTTCAATCTCATTTTTTTTACTGCCCTGGAGAAGCACTGGTTTTATTACCTCATATCCATCTGAAGAGAATTTTATCTCTGCGGCAATCTCTTTTTTCGTCCAGTTTATTATTTCACATATATATCTGTTTTTACCGGCTACAGGATAAAAGTCTTTTATGGTGATATTTTCCCGTGTATCTTCGCCAACATCGA
>MWDQ01000104.1 GCA_002070645.1 candidate division TA06 bacterium ADurb.Bin131 | reverse complement strand
TAAATATAGATACCCCCTGGTTATTACACTCTCTACGTTATAATAATATGCACACTGGAAATTGTCAAGTGGGTTTTGGCTTGTCAATCTCTTATCATCGCAGAGAAGATAACGAGCGAGAAAATGGTTAATACTTAATTTTGACTTTTGCAATGAGTTTAGATAATATAAATATCTTGTCTCTGCGGGACACAGATATAAGATAGGGAAATGAAAAATCCATCCTGACCTTCTTTTAAGCAAAAATGGGATTGAAAAGTGCAAAATAAACAATGTATATGTGCGATTAGTTTATGGTGCTATAAAAAATGATTACCCTGCTTCTCTCAAAAAAACGAAGAAAAATTATGAGGCGAAGTATGAGAAAATACAAGTCAAAGGACACTTGAAATTTTTACAAATAAACAAGGAGGTTCAAAATGATTATAGATGTCCATAATCATCCAGAGTGGCACTGCCATACAGTTGAAAAATTCATCGAAAATATGGATAAAAACGAGATTGATATTACCTGGCTTTTGACATGGGAATCACCCCTTAATGAGTACTCTCATGAACAATTTGCGTCTATACCTCACTATGAAAAATACGGACCCATCCCATTCAGCAAGGTTATTGAATATGTCAGACAATTTCCCACAAGATTTGTTCCTGGTTATGCTCCTGACCCGAGAAGGCCAGAGGCGATTGATCTTCTTTGTGGTGCAATAAATATGTACGGGGTGCGTGTCTATGGCGAATTAAAATTAAGAATGATGTACGATAATTTAGATGCAATAAGAATGTTCAGGTTTTGTGGAGAAAAGAACCTTCCAGTTGTTGTACATATTGACTATGAGTTTGAAACACAGACAAGGTACCCAAGACCTTCCTGGTGGTATGGTGGAGGGATTGAAGCGCTTGAAAGAGCAATTTCTAAATGCCCTGACACAATTTTTCTTGGTCATGGTCCAGGATTCTGGTCACATATATCAGGGGATGACAAATTTGATAAGGAGATGTATCCTTCAGGCGAAGTGAAACAAGGTGGAAAAATTATTGAGATGCTGATGAGATATAAAAATCTCTATTGCGATTTATCAGCAGGTTCTGGCTTAAATGCACTGAAAAGAGATATCAATTTTGCAAAAAAATTTCTTTTGGAGTTCCAGGATAGAATTTTGTTCGCAAGGGACTATTTTGATTCAAACCACAGGGAGTTTCTGGATTCTCTCGGACTTGATTCAGAAACCCTTAGGAAAATCTATTCGGGTAATGCATTGAAAATAGTTCCACTGAAATTATGATTGAATTTCAGTAATAGGAAGTTCAACCATAAAGATGGTTCCAGAACCAACCTTTGAATCTACTGAAATTCTTCCTCCATGACTCTCGATAATCCTTTTTGTTAAGGCAAGCCCTATGCCTGTACCTTTTTTCTTGTCTGTCGTAAAAAATGGCTCAAAAACCCTTGAAATATTTTCTGCTGCAATTCCACACCCAGTATCAGAAATAATTACTTTCACAAATTCAGATTCAGAATTAATTTCACATTGAATTTCCAGTTTTCCACCGTTTGGCATTACCTTTATCGCATTATCAAGTATATTCATAAATGCATTGTAAAGGGATTCTCTATTTGCCCAGAGGATAATCCTTTTTGATGGATAGGAAAAGGAAAGATTGATTCCTGAAATATTACATCTTGGTTCTATAAAATCAGAAAGATCCTTAAGAAGTTCATTAAGTACTATGTTTTCTTTAATCGCAGTGCCAACCCTGCTGTAGGATAAAATTTCATTGACCACTTTTGATATATTTTTTATATTGTTTTCGAGCATATTCCAGTTCTCCTTAACTGAATCCCATTGATTCTGCTGAATTAAAACATCAAGCAAATCAACTGCTCCAAAAACTCCAACAAAAAGATTTTTCAGTGAGTGAACAAGTTCAGCGGTTGCCAATCCTATTGCTGCAAGTTGTTCATCATGGATTTTCTTCTCCTGGGCAAGAAGAAGTTGCAAAGAAATAACAACAAGATCTCCAAGTACCCTGAACATAATAAGGTCGTCATCGGTAAAAAATGATCTCCCCTCTCCTGTCCGCGAAAGATTAAATACCCCAATAACATCATTCTCAAAAATCAAAGGAATAATAATGGAAGAGGAAATTGCAGTTGAACTCATTGAACGAAATCTCAAATCCTTCTTTATAGGGCCATTAAGAATAATAGGTTTTTTTTGCTCGCCGACCCACCAGCTGATATGGTTTTGTTCTGCTATGGGATGATTCTCAACAATTTCCTGTGGTATTCCCGTGCCTGCAATCAGACGCAAATTTTCTGTTTGTCTATCCTGGAGAAATATCGAAGCCCTGTCTGCGTCAAACTCCTCAACGGCAACCTTAGAAATTAGGGTTAAAAGATGCTCTAAATTCCTTGCATCTGTAATGCTCTCATTTATCCTTGAAAAAAATCTCTTTATCTTTTCGGGTATAAGAATCTCTTGTTCTAACATATATATTTTCCTCTGGAGTTATCGGGGCCTTGACTTTATTTTTTTATTTTTAAGGTACCCGGCTAATGCCTCATCAATTACTTGTTTAATATCTTTCCTCTCCCAATAAGAAACCGCCTTAATCTTCTCGAGAAAGTCCTCTCTCACAATAAAAGTTGCCCTTATCCACCCAGGCCGCAGGCCCATCTTTGTCTTGGGTTGATGCTCCTGTTTAGGTATCCTTCGTTGTTGCACAGGTTCCACATTTCGTTGTTCCCTACTATCTCTAATCCAACTTAGTGGATCAGAACCAAGACGCACTTGTTTTTTATCCTTCATAGTACCTCCACTTTTATCAATAGTTTCAAGGTTTTTATAACCCTGTCCTTCTAAACCCCCCTCGCCCCCTTAAAGGGGAACTTGTGAATATGGGATAGCCCCTTTATAAAGGTGGAAATTTTTCAAAGGGAAAAGTTAATCTGAAGGTACTCACCGCATTGTCAATTTTCAATCTACACTTTGCATTTTGCATTTCTCAATTCTTCGTTTTTCCCAAAATTCCCACTGTATTTTATAAGGTTTTTTTGTTTCTTTTGCTAACATCCTTGCTTAAAGCAAAATAATCCCTTGAACCATAACTATCCGGTTTATACTCATAAATCGTTTTTCCAAAACCAGGCGCTTCTGCAAGTGATATATTTTCCCGTATCAAGGTCCTAAAAAATCTATCACCGAAGTACTCTTTTATCCTATCGACAACCTCCCTGTTTAATCTTTTCCTCGCATCAAACCTTGTGCCAATGATACCAGTAAGTTTTATGTTATGATTCAGCCGTTTGCGAACAATTTCAATGGTCTCCAGTAACTTGCTTATACCCTGAAGCGCCAGAAACTCTGTTTGCAAAGGAATATAAACCTCATCCACCGCTGTAAGCGCATTAAGAGTTAAAAGCCCTAAACTCGGCGGGCAATCAATAAATACATAATCAAAATCACTTATTCCATCAAGCATCTCTTTAAGCAAGAACTCTCTGCCTGCTATTCCTCCAAATTCAAGGTCAGCGCCAGATAAATCAAGGGATGAAGGAAGAATATGAAAAGACGAAGATATTTTAGAATGTTTCACAAACGGAAGATATACATCTATGGGTCTTTCGATAATTGTATCAGAAATCGAAGCATCCCTTTTCAAAACATGGTACAGTGTTTTCGTAAGTTCGTGCGCCTTCACACCAACACTGTAAGTCAAATGCGCCTGAGGATCCATATCAATAAGAAGCATCTTTTCCCCTAAAAGGCAAAGTCCTGCACCCAGATTCACGGCAGTCGTTGTTTTCCCGACTCCTCCCTTCTGATTAATAATGGCTATGCGTCGCATAGATTCTCCGGTTATAACCTGTAAACCTTGTTTACATATTAAACCATAAAAACAAATCTGTCAACTCCCTACGGGGTCAACTCTTGACTCTTGACAAATGTAAAATTCCACCCCGGTCTTAGTTTATAAAAGGAAGATCAGGATGGATTTGCCTGCGTCTCTTTTTCGTTCTCCCTCCTTTCGTAAAGGATAAGAAATGATTTTCATGTATTTATGCTGTTGTAAAAAGACACAGGACTAAAGTCCCTCACTACATGGGTTTTGATGATTGAATGCCCTGTCTCTACGAGATACCCCTCTAAAAGAGGGGAATTAAAATCCGCCTTGCCCCTTTAAGGGGGAACTTGTGGGTAAGGGATAAATCACGAGAAACAAGAAGAATATATGAGAATTGGAGAATCCGAGATAGAAAATTGTACTAGTACTGTTGGTACAGGAAGATAAATAATAAAAACAGGGAAATGGAAAAAGCATCCCTTATATGATAAAATTCATTATATTGATATCCACATTGTTTTCTTCTGAGGCAGAAGAACAGATAAAGGAAATGAGTTATTCTTTAACAACATTACCGATGAATAAAAAAGGAATAAAAATGATTGAGGACAAAATTTCTATCAGAGCAAAGACAATAAAACCCTCAAGTACACTTGCCATCAATAAAAAGGCAACAGAACTTGCTGCATCAGGGGAAAAAATTATCAATCTTTCTGTTGGAGAGCCTGATTTTGATACTCCTGACTTTATCAAAAATTCAGCCATTGAATCTATAAAAGAGGGGTTTACAAAGTACACTGATTCCTCTGGAATATTACAGTTAAGACAGGCAATCTGCAATAAGTTTAGCAGGGATAATAAACTTTACTATGAACCAGAGCAAATAGTTGTCTCATGCGGAGCAAAACATAGTTTATTCAATGTTCTTCTTGCAATATGTGATACTGGAGATGAGATTATCATTCCTGCCCCATACTGGGTAAGTTATCCTGAAATGGTAAAGATTGCAGGTGGAATTCCTGTGGTATGTAATTGCCAGGATAATTTTAAGATTGATATCAGCCATCTTAAATCAATTATTACAAAAAAGACAAAGGCAATCGTGTTGAATAGTCCTTCAAATCCAACAGGAATCGTTTATTCAAAAGAAG
>MWDQ01000103.1 GCA_002070645.1 candidate division TA06 bacterium ADurb.Bin131 | reverse complement strand
TCAGAAATTAAAAACATTTGCAGTATTTAAAGTATTTAGTAGTTAGTATTTAGTATTTAAAGTATTTAGTATTTAATTGTTAGTAGTAATGCTTTAAAAGCTTTAAATGCTTTGTGTGATTTTTTTAGGGTGAAAAAATTTCAGGAGTTGACAAGGTATTAACATTTTTGGTATTTCTATATGTATAGAAATTAAGGGAGAATTATGAACATTACTTTTAAAGATAGAGTTAAACTTGCAGGGGCTATTATCCGCAAGGGTATAGATGGAATACCCTTTTTCAATTCTTCTTCTTTTTCCATTTCAGACAGTAGCAGTAAAGATTTTAAAAGAACAGAAAAAGGAGATAAGCAGGCGTATATTAACAATTTCACTTCTTGGGTATATTCAGCGGTATCCTGCATAGCAAGGCACACAGCAAAAGTAGATATAAAGTTGTATAAACAGACATCAGAGAAAAAAGGAAAAGAAAGTTGGGAAGAAATTTTTGAACATCCCTTTTTAGATTTATTGAAAAATCCTAATCCCTGGATGGATATGTATTATATCAAGTATTTAACAGAAGTATATCTTGGTATTTTAGGAAATGCTTATTGGTATCTTCCTAAAAATAAATTAGGACAACCTGGACAAATTATTCCTTTACTTGCACAGAAAGTCATCCCTTATACAAAAAATCAAATAGAAATAGATCACTATGAATACATTGTCGGAAATAATATTGTTAAGTTTTCTCCTGATGAAGTATTACATTTCAAAGAGCCAAATCCAAATTCTTTAATAATGGGGCTTTCCCCACTGGATGCTTTATTACTATCAGTTGATACAAACAGGGCGATGATGGAATATTCAATGTCTTTGTTTGAGCAAGGTGCGTTCTTTGGAACGATTGTAAAAGTCCCAAAGGATATTAGTGAGCAGGATTATATTCGGCTAAAGCAGGAAATAAAAGAACAGTTTACAGGCGTAGGAAAGGCAGGCAGGACAAAGATTATTCATGGTGATATACAAGTTGATAGTTTAGTCAAGACAATGGCAGAACTGGATTTTGAAGCAGGAAGAAGATTAACAAAAAAAGATATTCTTGAAGGATATGGTGTTCCTGAATTTAAATTGGGCGAAGGAGCAAGCACAGCGTCAACTTCAAGGGCTAATGCTTATGAACTTGACAGAATGTTTATTGAAGAGACAATACAGCCCCGACTTATAAGAAGGGATAGTGTATTAAACAAATTTCTTTTACCTGTCTGGGATGATAAACTTGTATGCGAAAGTGAAAACATATCAGCAACAGATAAAGAGTTTTTATTACAGCAGGAAACAGCAAGAATTCAAACAGGATACTGGTCAATCAATGAGGTAAGAGCACTGAACGGTGAACCTCCTGCACCGTGGGGATATCGTCCCTGGGTGGGATTAAATATGGTGCAGATGGCGGGGTTTGTTTCAGAAGAAGCAAAAAAAGAAAATCAGGGAATACATAAAAAGAAAAGACAGATGCGGGAAAATTGGCAACAGGTTAAAGAACAGAAATGGAAATCGTGGGTCAGGAAAGAAGAAAACACTGAAAAAAAGTATATTGCTGATTTGAAGAAGTTTTTTTCTGAACAGGAAAAAATTGTATTATCTAATTTAAGAAGAATATTTGATACAGGAAAATCAAAAGAAATAAAAGAATTAGTTGATTTTGTGTTTCCTAATCTGGACCAACAGGCGGAGAAATTATCTCAAATATCAAAAGGACATATCAGAGAAGCAATTGTAAATGGTGTAATGACCGCAGTAGAATTTCAAGAAGAAAATAATAAAAATATAAAAGAAGAACCTTCCCCAGATGACCTCGCAAGGGTAGGATTTACACCCGCATCATTTGATGCTTATGTTAATCAAATAATAAAAGTTTGGAAAGATTTATATGGATTTACTATAAATCAAACTATTCAAGATGAATTGCGGGAATTACTTAATCAGGCAATAACAGGTGGATGGAGCATTTCACAAACACAATCAGAAATAGAACTTCTTTATAGCGGATATACAAGTGGAATAAGTCCAGAAAAAAGTTTGAGAATAGCACGAACTGAAATAAGCAGAATAATGAATGATTCTGAACATATGTGTTATAAGAACTTAGGATATAAAGAGAAAACTTGGGCAAGTGAAGAAGCAGATGAAGCACTTTGTGAGGACTGTGAGGCAATGGACGAAGAGGTTGTAGGAATAGATGAGTTATTCTCTTGCGGGGTATCAGCACCACCTTTACATCCGAATTGCAGATGTAATATTTTAGCAGGTGATTGGAGTGAAGAGTGAAATTCACGAGTTGACATATGTCAACTATGCAGTTTTTTTTACATTGAAATCAGGAGGAGGTAAAAGATGGATAAGAATATAAGCACAGTAAAAGAGTATTTAGAAAACAAAAAAGAAACAATCAGTAAAAACAAGTTTGAGAAAATTCAGAAAACACTTGAAGGGATTGATGAGAAAACAGAAATCAAGTGGAGATACTTCGCAGGTAAAAGCGAAAAGGCAGAGGAAGAAAGCGGAAAACCTACTACTCTTGATATGATTTCTACGATTGATGTTGATAGGGATAATGAGGTGCTTATTCCTGATGGATGCGATTTGTCAGGATATAGCAAGACCCCAACAGTTTTGTTTGGACACGATTATAGAAGTATTCCAATTGGAGTTTCAAAATGGCAGAAGATAGAACCTGGCAAAGGAATAATGAGCAAGACAGAATATTTTCAATCTGAGTTTGCGAAAGATGTTTATGAGGCGGCAATCAATGGAGCATTAGCAAACAGCGTTGGAGTTATTCCTATCCAATGGGTTGAAAAAAATAACAAAAACGATGAGACTAAATATAAAGAGTTAATAGAAAAATATAATATTCAGGGTGAACCTAAACGAATTTATACTCAATGGCAACTTCTGGAATATAGCAAAGTCCCCGTTGCTTCTAATCCACAGGCGTTGACACTTGCATTACAGAAAGCAAAAACAAAAGAAATGAAGGATTGTATCAGTAAAGAATTAGAAGAGATATTAGAGAAGCGGGTATGTGGAAAAAAAGACCTTCCTATTGCGGACGATGGCAGAGCGTGGGACGGAACAGAAGCAGAAAAAAGAGTGAGGGCGTGGGCAACAGGTGCAAATGATGAGATTGATTGGAAAAAATATCAACAGGCATTTGTTTATGTTGACATAGAAAAAGCCGATACACTTGGAGGTTATAAACTTCCTTTCGCAGATATCATTGATGGAAAATTAACAGCCGTCTGGAGAGCAGTTGCATCCGCAATGGCGGCATTGTTAGGGGCAAGAGGTGGTGTGGATATTCCTGAAAATGAAAGAAAATCAGTTTATAACTTCATTGCTTCGTATTATAAGAGATGGGATAAAGAACCTCCTGAATTTAGAGAATACAGTCAGGAAGAATTAGAAAAGATGTTTCAGGAAGAAAAAAAGAAAGAAGTAAAGATAGAACAGAAAACAGGGGCTGTCTTGAATAAGAGAAACAAGGAAGCATTGAAACAAGCACAGCAACTCATTCAGGAAGTATTAGACAGCGCAGAAAATAATGATAATACTCAACAGGAACAAGCATCAGAAGAAGCAGAAAAAAAAGTTGAGGAGAATATCAAAAAGACAGACACAAACGAGATTGAAGGATTAGACCTTGATAGTATGAATGAACCTGAAAATTCTAAAACTGATGATGTGTCTGATGAGGATGCAAACAAAATATTAGAAGCAATAAGTAAAGTAGTTGATAAAAAAATAAATAGTTTATTGGGTAAAGTTTAGATTTGCTGGAGATATCAGCCTTTGGCGGAGATATCAGGCAAATAAATAGTAAGGTAATTTAATACAGCAACAAAGGAGAAAAAATGGGTATGACAGTAGAGCAGTTAATGGAGAAGATTGATGGACAGATTGATGCAAAACTTCAACCTCTAATTGATAAGGTTGGGGAGGTGGATAACAAGTTGACAAAAATTCCTCAGGAGAAAAAAGAAGAGAGTGAAAAACTTCCCTGGTCAGAAGTATGCAATCGGGTTGCTTTGATAGCAAAAGCACAAATATACAGAGACCCGAAGGCACTTGATGCGCTTGCAAAATCTGACTGGCTTAATGAAACAACAGGAAGTGAAGGCGGATATACTGTTCCTGTGGAATTTTCAACGGAAGTATTCAGATTAGTTGAGGAATATGGTGTAGCAAGGCGTGGATGTTTTCCTGTTCCAATGAAGTCAGCAACAAAGAAAATGCCTTCTGGATTAACAGGCGTGGATATGTCTTATATCGGGGAAGGAGAAGCAAAGCCATTAACAAAACCTTCTTTTGGGATAGTGGAACTTGTAGCACGGACTGCTGCGGGCATATCAGCAATGACAAGGGATATCATTGATGATAGTGCAGTTGATATGGTGGCATATCTAACACGGTTAATCACTGAAAGTTTGGCTAAACGGGAAGATACATCCTGCTTCTTTGGGAATGGAGCAACAATTTTGGGAATAGCAAATACAGTAGGAGTTATCCCAGTTATAGCAAGTGGAGCAACACTTGCAGGGGTTACGGCAAACGACTTGAATAAATTGATTTATGCTATTTCCGATGCGGCCGCCAGAGGAGCAAGTTTTTATTGCAACAGGGGATTAGTAGGTGTCTTACAGCAATTGCAGGATAAACAAGGACAGTATATTGTCCAGAAACCTACGGAAGGAGCACCTGCTTCCTTGTGGGGATTTCCTATAATTACATCTGATGCTTTCTCTGCTACACCATCAGCAGGAGATGTGGTGGCAGTATTTGGGAATTTAAGGAACTGCTACTTCGGGCAGAGAAAAGAACTTGATATTCTTCCTTCGGATGAGGCAACATTAGGGGTGTATACGGATGGAAAACTTACCGATATAGTAAGTGCTTATCAAAAAAATATGAGGTTCATAAGATTTGAAGTAAGGCACGATTTCAAACCTGCATTAGCCAGTGCTTTTGCAGTGCTGAAATTGGCAACTTCATAAGGTAAATAGGAGATTTTGGGAAAAAGGGTATAGGGGTAGTTAAGCAGATAGATATTTAACTACCCCTTACCCGACAGGAACAAAATGAAAATAAAAATAGGATGGCTTGTAAGTGATATTGACTGGGCATATAAGAACATAATGGAACATTTTGAAAAAGAAATGCAGGAATATGAGCATATATCAAATAGCATAGATGCAGATATAGTTATGGCAATGTCTTTGAAGGAATTAAGACAGGTAAAGGATAAGAAAAAGACAATTTTACATCTGGATAGTAAAAGGGCATTAGGATTATGAATATACTGCATAAAAACTTTGGGGTAGTTTGGTCCTGGTCAGAAATAGCGAAGCAGTTATTCAAAGAACTTCAAGAACACAATTTTACATCAGAACATTCAAATATAAATACAGATATGGAAGAATATGATGTTATCTTATTACAACAAATAACTTTATTAAAAACAATTCATAAAAGTTATTATAACAAAACAATAGTGCGATTAGGAGGAAATAAAACATTTAATGATGAGGGGAGGAATATGGAAGAACTGAAAGAACAGATGAGGCAATGTTTTGCGGTTATTGCGACAAACAAGTTTCTTTATGATATTGCGATAACTGCAAATCCTAATACCTTCCTTATTCCAAATGGATTAAATTTAGATGATTGGAGCGTAATAAAAAAGATACCGAAAACCTTTACAGTCGGATTTGTGGGAAATATAAGTCATCCTTCTTACAGAGATTATAAGGGATATGATTTTGTAGAGCAGGCGTGTAAAGAACTGAATATTCCTTTGAAAACTGCTTTATATGGTAATGGACAGATACCGCATAACCAGATGCGAGAGAAGTTTTACAGTGAAATATCCTGTTTAGTCCATCCGACAAAGGGTGAAGGAAATTCAAATGTAATAATGGAAAGTTTATCCGTAGGCATTCCAGTCATTACAACAAAAGAGGCTGGATTTCACGGAGAGATGTTAGAGGATAATGAAAATGTTTTATTCTGTGAACGAACAGTTGAAAGCGTAAAGAAGTGTATTGAAAAGTTAAGAAATGATAAAGAATTATATCATAGATTGAAAATGAACGGGCGAAAGTTTGCAGAGGAATATCACGATATTAAAAAGATAGCGAAACAGTATGATTTTTTGTTTCAGGCGTGCTATGAGGAAAATAAAAATAAGGGTATACAGAAAGAACAGGGGAGGAATAAAATGATTGTTAAAGTGATTAAGGAAATATATGAAAATGGACTGCGGATAGTTGGAAGTGTTTTTGAGACAACAGAAGAAAGAGCAAGACAGTTAAAAGGATATGTTATTCCATTAGAACAGCAGGAAGAACAGCAGGTAAAGGCAGTTGTTGAACCACATAAGGATAAGATGATTAAAGAATCAGATGTGAAAAAAGAAGAAGATAATAATCTTGTATGCGATGTATGTGGATTTAAGGCAAAAAGTAAAATAGGTTTAATTGCACATACAAGAAAACATAAGGATAAAAAATGATTATTTCTGTTGATGATGTGAAAAAAAGTTTATTACCTGAAATGATGGCAGATGTTGATTTATCGCTGATAGAAGATTTAATCAACGCTATAACAGAAATAGTAGAAAGATATACTAACACATATATTAAGTATGGAACTTATACAGAAATTTTTGATGGGAACAGTGAAGTATCAGTTATCCCACTGAAAGGAATAAAAATTTGGTCTATTGATAAAGTAAAGTTTTCAGATGTAGAGCAGTCATTATCATTATTTAAGATACACGATAGATTATGCGGGATTTATTCAAGTGTAGGATTTCCTGAAGGCACATTGAATATAGAAATAATTTATAAGGCAGGATATGATACTACACTTCATCCTGCACCTGATGGGCTTAAAAGGGCAATTATTGATGAGGTAGTGTTGCGATATAACTATCTGCGAACACAAAGCAGAACAGGTGAACAGATTGTTGATTTAACAAAGGATTTTCTGGATGGTGAAAGTTATAAGTATTTTAACAGGATTAGGAGAAATGTATGGTAGGCGTGAATATGAAAATTGAAGGAATATCAGAGGTTTCAAATAGAATAAAGGAAATGAAACAATCATTACGGATAGAACGCAGAAAAGCAATTGAAAATTCATCTGTATATCTTATGAACTATATTCAGGATAAGAAACTATCAGGACAGGTATTAAAGCGAAGAACAGCACGATTAGCGGATAGTATAGGATACAAGGTTGAGGAAAAAGGAACATCTTTTATTGGAAGAGTAGGAACTCCTGTTGTGTATTCTGTTATACACGAGACAGGAGGAACAATACGGGCAAAAAATGCAAAGTATCTTACTATTCCATTATCTGATGCAATGACACCCGCAGGAGTTGTTAGAAAACCAGCACGACAATGGGCAGACACTTTTGTAAGAAAAATAAGAAATAACCTGTTTATTTTTTCAAAAGAAAGCGGTAGCCCTGTCCCTATTTTTCTGTTAAAGAAATCAGTTAATATTCCGAAACGACCTTATATTAAACCAGCATTACAGGAAACTAAAGATAAAATCTTTGAGATGATAGGTGAAGCAGTGAAAATATCTGTAAAAATAGCAAATGGAGAAAAATAAAATATGGATAGTGAAACTATTCTGAATAAGACAAAAGATTTATTGGAGAAAAGTAGCAAGTTGACATATGTCAACAATATTTTTATGGGTGATAGACAACAGATATATGGAGATAGTTATCCTTGTATTGTGTTAGAGACAACATCAGATAGAATGAGCAGTATTTTAGAAGGAAATATTCAGGAAAATAGTTTTGTTATACAGATAATTCCAGCACTTTTAATTAGAGATAGGGAAAAAGCATTGATAGGGGATAAAACAAATAAAGGAATACTTGATTTCATTGGTGATATAAAAGATACATTGTATGCAGAATATCCGTCATTAGATAATACCTGTTTACATTTTTCTTTATCAGTCCCAAGCATAGCAGATTTTCCTGATATGACTGGGAAATTTGCAATAGTAGAAATGACAGTGATTTATAGGGAAATAATATGAGCACAACACTTTTTTTAACAGAATATACAGCATTGAGAGAAAAATATAAAACATTGTTGTCAGGTGCATTTACACCATCTGTCTGGAAATCAAAACAGGAATATTCAAGAAATGATTTAGTTAAATCTACAATAGAAAATGGCAGTTATTATAGGTGTATTCAGGCAGGAACAAGCGGTGAAAAAGAACCTGTCTGGACAACAACATTTTGGAGCGAAATAACAGATGGCACAGTGAAGTGGAGACAAGAAGAACCTGTTTTTATACTTGACACTGAGCCATCTGATTTTTCTTATCCTTGCATTTTAGTTGGAAATATTTTCCCTATATCAGAAGTGCAAAGAGCGACAGGAAACCAGCCAGCGTCTGAACTGATGACATATATTCTTATTATTACTTATCAATTTAGCAATAAGACATACCAACAAACAAGATTAGAAGCATACGACATTTTAGGACAGGTGCAGAATGTTATTAGAGCATATCCTACATTAAGTAGTTTTCCAGGAGTATTAAGGTCAGTAGGCGGATTGTATATATTACCAGAAACATTACCAGTTTTTTTTAAGATACAGCAATCTTGGATTACCAGGTTGCTTGTAAAACAGGAGGGATGAAAAATGGCATATCAAGACACAATTCTTGAAATATGTGCAGTGAAGATATTACCAATCGGAACAAACATACTTTTACCTGCACTCTGTGATGTATCAAGGAATTCAGAACGAAAAGTTATTCACGCATCTGGACAAAGAAAGGCGTATAATGTTTTTCCTGGCAATGCTGAGATAACAGGCAGTATAAAGGATTTTCCATTAGCAGTGGAATTAGAAGATATTTTAGATTGTATATTAAGTGATGCAGATACAGGAAAAATGAAAGAGGTTGAAATAGATGATGGAGATAGCAGATACACTGGATATTTAACTTCATTGAAAATATCTATTCCTGTTCACGATACTATTATGTGCAGTATTGATTGGACAGCCAATTCATTTGTAACCCCATCTACGCTTGTTAAAGCACCTATTGTTTTAGATGCATTTATAGGAACAGGAGTATCTTTGACTGGATTTCCTTCAACATTTGATTTTGAGAGTGTGGATATAACATTGAAAAACAACCTAACAGCAAAGTATAGTGCAAAAGGGACTTCACGGCTTCCAACACATTTAGCACAAGGATATTTTGATGCAGAAGTTAATATCAAGTTTAATGAAGATCCTGGAATAGATGTATTAGGAGATGCACTTGCGAAATTAGCATCAGCAACAATTGTAGCAAAGTCAATTTCAGGAACAAAAACATTTACTATAACTTTAACCAATTTAATAGCAGGAGATAGTCCTCGCAATATGAATGCGGAAGATATAGTTGATTTTGGACTTGTTTATAATGTTTCAGATGTAAGTTTTAAGATTGAATAAAACGAGTTCACATATGTGAACTGGGAGGTGATAGAAAATATGGAAGATGACAAAATAATAAAACTGGATGATAAGGAGTATGTATTACGAAAGTTTGGAATAGCAGAAAAAATAGCAATCAAAGATAGTTGTGTGGATGCATTGGGAAATGTGAAAATAGGGACAATGCAGTTAAAAATGTTAGCATCTTCTTTGGTATCTTGGAATTATACAGATAATAATGGAAATATGATACCTCCATCAGAAAAGAATATTTTGAAATATATGAACCCTGACCATTTTGATAGATTATCGGAGGAAGCAATTAGTTTAAACGAATTGAATTATGCGGAAAAAAAAACATCATTAGACAGACCTGCGAGCAACTTGGATGGTCTGAACGAGAATACAGAAAACAAAAAAGTAGAAGGATTAAACAAATGATAAATAAGATAAATGTTGATGAAGATAAAAACATAGGCAGTTATTTTGAAAAACATTGGCTAATAAAAAAGTTTGGAGCAGAAATAATGAAGATGCCAGCAAAAGATGTTGAAGCGATTAGTGTTATAGAAGAAGTAATGGATTTTTATGAAGGTTATAAGATGAGAGAAACAAATTATAAACTTTCACAAAAGGAAAATAAGAAATGGCATTAACTGGCGGTGAACAGAATAAAATTGAAGTTATTGTTGGTGCACGGGACGAAACAAGCACCGCATTGTCTTCTGTTGAACAAAAATTACAAAAAGTAGCAGATAACTTTTCTCGTATAGGAAAACAAATGATGTTAGTTGGAGGTGTGGGAACTACTGCTATGGTAGGTATAATTAAATCTACTACTGATTTTGGAAATGCTATAGATAAAGTGAGAAAACAAACAGGAATGACAGGGGAAGAGATAATAAAACTGCGGTATGCAGCAGAACAGGAACACGCCAGTTTTGAAGAATTGACAAAAAGTATTCCAATTCTAACAAAGTATATGCAGTATGCCGCAGAAGGAATGGATACATACAAAAGAGAGTTTGACAGAATGGGAATATCTGTTGTTGATGGCGAAGGGAATTTAAGAAGTGCTTATGAAGTGCTTCTTGATATGGCTGACTGGATGGCAGATGAAGGAGTGAATGAGAATGAAAAACTTGCAACCGCTATGGCGCTATTAGGGCGTAGAGGTGCAGGACTTGTTCCTTTTTTGAAATTAGGGCGAGAAGAAATAGCACGATTAGGAGAAGAAGGATTTAAATTGCGGGGAATGACAGAAAAACAAATATCAGAGTTTGAAGCATTTGGTGATGAAACTTATAAAATGCAGGAAACATTAGCAGGATTAAAAGATCAAATAGCAATCGCTTTGCTTCCTATGATATCCCTATGGGTTCAAAAAATACAAGCACTTACAGAATGGTTTAGGGGTTTATCCCCAGAACTAAAAGAATTTATATCAAAAGCAGTTTTAATAGGCAGTGTAATGTTAACAGCAGGCGGGGCTTTAATTTTCTTTGGTGGACAATTAGCACAAA
>MWDQ01000102.1 GCA_002070645.1 candidate division TA06 bacterium ADurb.Bin131 | reverse complement strand
AAAAAAACAAGAGGCAAACTTGGATTTAGGGATTTTCAAATAAATGATTCTGACATCTTTTTTAATTTTAGATATTTTTCATAGGGTTGATTCCAGTCCTCAGGATTTTCAGGATGATATTCAATCAAAGGAAAAGAGTTTCTTACAACCTGTCTGAATTCATCATGATTTTTTATAGTTTTATCTGCTATCATCTGGACACCAATATTTCCAATTGATGTTGCTTCCACTGGTCCACAAAGAATATCCTTTTTTGTTGCTGATGCAGCAAATCCCGAAAGAACCTTATTTTGAGAACCACCCCCTACAATATGTAAAACATCAATCTGTCCTGCTATTGATTCCAACCGACCCACATATAGTTTATATTCAAGCGCAAGACTTTCAAGGATTACCCTTGATATTTGTCCAGGGGTTTCTGGAATTTTTTGATTTGTGGATTTACAAAATTTCCGAATTTTTTCAATCATATTGCCAGGAAAGAAAAAATCTGGATGATTTACGTCAATCAATGAATAAAAAGGTTTTTCTTTTGATGCGAGTTCACCAAGTTCAATATACGAAAATTGTTTATTTTGTTCTTCCTCCCACTGTCTTCTGCATTCCTGCCATATCCATAGCCCCATAATATTTTTTAAGAATCTTATTTTCCCTCCATAACCACCTTCATTTGTAAAATTAAAGGATAGTACATCATCATTTATTATAGGTGCGTCTATTTCTTTGCCGAGAAGTGACCATGTGCCTGAAGAAAGATACGCCCAGTTTTTTCCTTTTGCAGGAACAGCAAAAACTGCAGAAGCAGTATCATGACAACACACTGAAAAAACAGGAATTTTTCCTGTTTTTGTTTCTTCCTGTATGTCTTTTGATAATGTCCCAAGTTTCTTTCCTGGGGGAATAACATCCACAAGAAACCTGGTTGGAATGCCGAGTTTTCTTAAAATTCCATATGTCCAGTCGCCCCTTGGTTTAAATTTCTTTTTTTCAAGATTCAGCATCTGTGAGGTTGAAGCAATTGTAAATTCATTAACTGTTGCACCGCACAACCAGTAATTAAAAAGGTCAGGCATAAAAAGCATCTTATCCGCTGATTTAAGCATCCAGGGGCTATGTTTATTCGTGGCATAAATCTGGTAAAGTGTATTAATGGGCATAAATTGAATCCCTGTTTCTCTGAATATCCTTTGTTTTTCAACCTTCTTAAAAACTTCTGGCATTGCGCTTTCTGTTCTGCTGTCACGATAGTGAAATGGTAATGACATCAAAATACCATGTTTATCAATAAAAGCATAATCAACACCCCATGTTGTTACACCTATCCCAGAGATTTCCTGTTTCCCGATAGTTGATAGGGACTTTTTTATTTCAGTAAATATCGCAGGAGCATCCCAGAAAAAATGTTTACCAATCTGGACCTTGTAAGTTGGAAACCTGTGAATTTCTTCTATCTTAAGTCGTTTTTCTTCAATCCATCCTGTTATTGCCCTTCCGCTTTCTGCGCCAAGATCAATCGCAAGATAAACTTTTTTGTTTTTCACATTTTCCTCCTGTAAATAGAACTGTGCAACGCAAAATCTGTAGAATTTTATCTATTCCCATAATGCCTGTTTTTATTTTTTATCCTGCATCTTTCTTTTCAGAGGAATAAACAGGTAAAAATTTTACTTAAATGCCAATCTTCCTTTTGATTTTTTTCCGCAAAGGCCAATCTGTCCTGCTCCTGTAACTGGTTGGTAAACTCCCTCAAGGCCAGGTTCGCTATTTCTTAAAAACCAATCCATCAGCATTGCCCTTAGTTTTTCTTCTGTTGTTTTGTGGTGTATTGAACCCGCAAGGTTTTCTTCTTCAGAAGGATCAGACAAAATGTTATAAAGTTCATCTGGTCCATACGGATATCTTTGAACATATTTCCATTTTTTTGTTCTTATCATTCTCACAGGCCCATATTCATCAAAAACAACGACAAAATTATTCTTATCAAATCTTTTTCCTTTCAGAACATCCGCAAAACTTTTGCCAGGCATATATCTATTGGAAACAAATGGTATTTTTAGATAATCAAGCAATGTTGGAAAAATGTCATACTGGGATACCAGCATACCTTTTTTAATTCCTTCTTTAATAACCCCTGGATGCGAAAAAATACAGGGTACTTTTACTGATTCTTCGAACATATTAAGGGGAAAGGTTGCATTTCCTTTTCCAAAAACACCGTGTTGTCCCATATTCATTCCATTATCACTTGCAAAAATCACGAGTGTGTTTTTTCTTAAACCATTATCCTCAATATATCCGAGAATCCTTCCAATATTTCTGTCCATTTCCTCAATCGCAGTAAAGTATCCACTGAGATATGTTCTCCTGGTGATTTCATCATTCACAGGAATACCAATTTTTTTAACCCAGGCAGGTCTTTTTTTAACCTGATACGGAACTGATTCAAACCCACAACCATTAAAATATCTATCAAATGTTTGTTTTGGATGATTTTCCCTTGTCCAGGGAGAATGTGGGGCTGTGTAATGAACACTCAAATAAAACGGATTATTTTTTCCACTTGCTCTTTCTAAAAATTCCAGAGCATTGTCAGTGATTACATCTGTGACATACCTTTGCTCCACATATGGCTTGCAGTTTTTAATCATTACTGCACCATAATAATCTGTTCCGCCTTTTGCCAGTGTTTTCCAGAAACTAAATCCTTTTTGTGGGTGATAACTATCTCCAAGGTGCCATTTCCCGCTTATTCCACAAAGATATCCATTTTTACTTAAATAATCAGTGTATCCAGGTATCCCATCGAGATACCTGATTAAATGATTGCTTTCTGGTGTATGGTCATATTTCTTTGAGGCGTTTCCTGCTGCAAGCCAATCATGGATACCATGAGCAGATGGCATTTTTCCTGTTAAAAGAGTTGCCCTTGCAGGAGAACAAACAGGACAACTACAGAAAAAATTCTCAAACATTACTCCTGATTTTGCTAGACCATCAATGTTTGGGGTTTGGACTTCCTTATTTCCTGAACAACCCATTGCCCAGTATCCCTGGTCATCAGAAAGTATTAAAATTACATTTGTTTTTTCTGTATTATTCATACTTAACCTGAATAACAGTGGTTGAGTGTGCTGGAAAAACATAAGAAAATCTATTATCAACAGTCAGAGGTTTTTTCTCAATAACCCTGACATTTTGTTTTTCCTCAAAGGTATTAAAAGAAAACGGGGTTTTTCCATTAAGTTCAAAAATTCTGGCGTTTCCTGATATTTTCCCTCCAAATGCATCAATTTTTGCCTGGATATTGTTATCTTTGTGCCTGTTGATTACTGCCAGACACAGGATTTTATTTTTTTCATCAATTGTTGCAGAGGCATCGATGTAAGGGATGTTTTTAAGATTTAGAAAATCTGTTGAAAAATTTTCGCTATCGACAACTGATTCAATAAATGTATCAGCCATATAGTTTGAATAAAGATAAAAAGCCCAGTAGATAGGGGTAAGCAATATGTCATCTTTTGATGTGCTGATTGCTCCCAGCACATTAACAAGTTGAGCGAGGTTTGCCATCGTAACACTATTGCACAACCTGTGCATGGAATTAAACACACCACAGGCAAAAATACTATCAGCAAGATTATAGGGCTCTTCCATCTGGGTTTCTACACTTGCTTTTCTCCATATATTCCACTCATCAAATGCAATCTGGATTTCTTTATCAAAAGACAAAAAACTACCCGCAACATCTATCACACTTTTTAAGAGTTTTAACCTTTCTTCAATATATGACGAGGCAGCAACAATATCATAGAAATTATCTTTATCAGGATTAAGATAGATATGAATTGAGATATAATCCACAATGTGCCCACATCTTTTAAGTACTTCAAGATCCCAATCAGGATTATTTGCGCCAACAGCAATTGTTTTAATATCAGGGTCTATTTTTTTTATAAACTGTGAGAATTCTCTTGCCTTTTCGCCATATTCAGCGGCTGAACAATAACCATGTTGCCACTTGCCATAGATTTCATTCCCGATGCCCCAGTATTTAACCCTGAATGGCTCATCGCAACCATTTTGTTTTCTCATATTTACAAAATGTGTGTCTCTGTTGGAATTACAGTATTCAACCCAAGCAAGTGATTCATCAAGGGTGCCTGTCCCGAGATTAAGGCAGATATAGGGTTCTGCTCCGGCTATCTGGCAATACTTAATAAATTCATGTGTTCCAAAATGATTGGTTTCAATTGCTGACCATGCTGTATCAAATCTTCTTGGTCTTTTTTCTTTTTCACCTATGCCATCTTCCCAGTGATAGTTTGAAGCAAAATTTCCACCAGGCCATCTGAGAACAGGCACCCTTATTCTTTTAATTGCATCGAGGACATCCTTTCTGAATCCATTTTCATCTGAGAGAGGGGAACCTTCCTCATAGATTCCTCCATAGATACATCTTCCAAGGTGCTCAATAAAATGCCCATAGATATTCCTGTTGATATTACCAATTTTTTTATTCAAATATACCTGAATCTTTTCGTCCATTTTTTATCCTTTTTATTTAGTTGATATAGTT
>MWDQ01000101.1 GCA_002070645.1 candidate division TA06 bacterium ADurb.Bin131 | reverse complement strand
ACATACCATGGTACTGGATGGTATGGTAAATCATTCAAAATTCCTGAAAATTGGAAGAACAAAAAAATATGGCTGTGTTTTGGTGGCTCTCATCCACATACAGAGATATGGCTCAATGGAAGATTTATCGGCCAACACAGTGGACCTTTTGTCCCATTTGCTTTTGATATAACCGAGTTTGTTGAAAAACAGAACTTTATCGCAGTAAGAATATCTGAAAAAAATAGATGGCTTGGTCTTGCGCTAAACTGGTGTGGACACTGGTCAGGTCTTTTTAGAAATGTTGAACTTATTGCTACAGAAAGTACATGGATTGAGCATTTATGGATAAACCCTGATGTTGATAAAAAATGCCTGAATTTTACAATGAAAACCAGAGGAGACACTGAGAACCTTCTTATAGAGGTAAAAGTTAAGGATTCTTCAGGAAAACTCTGCGCCTGTGCTGAAAGGCAATCTTCACCTGGCAGGATTATTTTCAGTGTGCCTGTAAAGGATCCTCAACCATGGTTTCCAGAAAATCCTGTACTTTACAGGGTTGATGTTGCACTAAAAAAGGATGAAGATATCTTTGACTGCAGAAGTGAAAGAATAGGTTTTCTTAAACTTTCCACAAAGGATAAGCACTTCCTTATAAATGATCAGCCATACTATATGATGGGAACAGGTGATTTTGCAGTAAACCCTGAAACTGGATGCCCTGATACGAGCAGACAGAGATGGCTTAAAAAACTTTCAGTTCTGCGCAAATATGGATATAACTATGTAAGATGTCAGTCGTATGTTCCAACGCCTGAATACCTGGATGCTGCAGATGAGGTTGGGCTTCTTGTTCAATCAGAAATAGGAATGATGGGTGCCTGGGGCGGGCATTCTCAGTATCATCAATATCAGTGGCCTCAGCCACATACGCCTAAACGAAAACTTTTGAGGATGCAGTGGAATGCAACTGTAATCAGGGATGTTAATCATGTTTCTGCAAACCTTTATTGTATGAGCAATGAGCATTATCAACCTCCCTTATACCCTGAAACAGCATGGAGGTGTTATAATGAGACAAAAACCATAAAACCATCTTGCTTTGTTATATGGACAGACGGTGGTGTTGAAAAAATAAAGGGAACACCCCTTGATTTTTATTGTGCAGAGGCACCTGTTGATAAAAAAGTATCAATGCCTGTTATCCAGCATGAATTCAGATGGTGGACATCCTTTCCTGATACAGGAAAAATGGATAGATTTAATGGTGCTGTAAGACCATATGCCCTTGAAATTGCTGAAGAAAACGCTAAAAAAGCAAAACTCGCAAATTTTCTTCCAGAACTTATTGTTAATAGCCAGAAACTTCAATTTATTGAAGCAAAATCAAAGATGGAACAGGTCCGGCGTGATAATCCAACACTTGCGGGTATCTGCCATTTTACTGCAATGGATATTGGTTTTTCACCCCAGGGAATAATTGATGAGTTCTATGAAAAAAAACTTGTCCCTGCTGAACAATGGAAACAAACAATAGGTGAAACAGTTGTAATGATTGATACCAGATTTGATGATAGGATACACACTACAGGAAGCAGGTTTGAAAAAAACATCTTTGTTTCTGATTTCTCACATCCTCCTTTTAATAAACCAGTTATCAAATGGTCTGTTTCTATAGGTTCAACTACAAAGGAAGGAAGGTCTTCCTATAAACACATCCCATTTTGTACAGTAAAAGCAGGTAAAATATCCCTGACACTGCCCTGTATCTCAAAACCAGAAAAGATGAATGTAAAGATAACCTTAGAAGAAGGCAATAGATATGTTGAAAACAACTGGAATTACTGGTTATTTCCTGAAATTTCTGAAATTCGAGAACCTTTAGTTATTTATTCTAAACCAAAAAGAACATGGCTAAAAACACTTTCACAGCAAATTATAAAGCCACATCTTCTCGAAAAAATTTCCCCGCAGATTATTGTGTCAGAAATTCTTGATCGCAGGTTGGCTGGTTATATTGGAGAAGGAAGGAAACTTTTGCTTGTTGTTCCAGAAGGATTTACAAGACCTTTTTTTCCAAAACTCGGGCTGACAGAAGGACGGTATTTTTTTACCTGTCCTGCAAACTATCCAACGTACGAAGATGGAAATACAGGTACAATAGTAATAAGTCATCCAATGCTCGGAGATTTTCCTCATGATAATTTTTGTGATCTACAGTTTTACAGAATGATTGCTGAATATCCTCCGATTGATTTATATCCATTTGGAACCTTAAAACAAGAACCTGTTATTCGTTCATTCAGTACCTGTTTTAGAATGTATTCACTCGGATATCTTGCGGAATTTTCATATAAAAAAGGTCATATCATCATTACATCTATGAATCTCACTCAGAATCTTCCTGAGGCAGGATATCTACTTTCACAGATTATTCAATATCTCGGGAATACCTATTTACCTCCAGAAAACAGCATTGACGAAGATATAATTGACTGGCTTATTGAAGAATCAATTACAGGCCCTGATGTTTTTGGTTCTCTTAAGGTGTAGGAAACAGTTTTATTTCATCGATGCTCTTTGCAAAATCCAAGATGGGAACCTATTTTATTTGTTGTGGTCCACCGGTATAAAGGTTTTGCTTAAAACCCTGGCCTCCCAGAGCGCAGCCATCTTTCAGTGGTCAATGATTCCACATGTCCATCAACAAAAAGTGTATTCCACATCCTGATTTGATTATGCCTTCCGCAGGAACCATTGTAATAATATCCCTGTTTCCATACCTCAAAATACCACCCTGGGTTAAATTGGTTTTCTGCAAAGGTGGATTCACAAAACAATGCTGTTTCTGATGGTCTTGGAACCTTACCAAGTTTTATTGTATA
>MWDQ01000100.1 GCA_002070645.1 candidate division TA06 bacterium ADurb.Bin131 | reverse complement strand
ATTTACAACCTTACAAAAAAATATGGAAAAACAATGCAGTTCTGGGGTGATATTGTACAACGTCATCCAGAACTAATCCCGGAAATACCAAAAGATGTTATTGTCCTCGAATGGGGATACGAATCAGACCATCCATTTGCACACAGGTGTAAAAAAATTAAAGAAACAGGAATTCCTTTTTATGTTTGCCCTGGAACATCAACATGGAACACCATTGCAGGAAGAACTGAAAACTGTCTTGCAAATCTTATCAACGCGGCTCAAAATGGTTTAAGAACAGGCGCAATTGGTTTTCTTAATACTGACTGGGGGGATAACGGACACTGGCAATATCTACCCATAAGTTATATTGGATTTGGTTTTGGTGCAGGAGTTTCGTGGTGTTTAAGAACAAACTTCGACGCAGATATTAAAAAACAAACAGGATTTTTTGCCTTTGACGATAAAAGTTTCAATGCAGGTAATCTTGCGTATGAAATCGGAAGTGTTGCAACAGCAACAGGGATTCATATATCAAATACATCTCCGCTTTTTACCTCAATCCGCGAGGATTTAGAAACACCTGTTTTCACATCTATGATAAGAAAAACAGGTATTAATAATGCACAAAACCAGATAAAAAAGGCAATGAGTTATCTTTCAAAAACTAAAATAAACAACAAAGAAAAAGATATAATAAAAGAGGAATTTAAAAATGCAGCAAGATTGCTTGAGCATGCCTGCAAGAGAGCTCTTTTAATGCTCGAAGGATATGAAACAGAAAAAAACTTTCCAGAGGATGCATTAAAAATGCTCGTTAAAGATGCTCAGGAAATAATAAAGATGCATAAAAAATTATGGTTAAAAAGAAACAGACCCGGTGGACTTGAAGAAAGTATAGAACTTCTTGAAAGATTTATCATAACAGCATACAAAAAATTTCTGTAAACTAATAGATGAATTGTTATTATTCCTCCCTTGTTACATTGCATAAAGGGAGAAGCGGTTGGTAGTTAATTTTGAACTGGCAAAAATCAGGATTTTTCCCAAAAGGGATGTGAAAAAAACAGGATAAATACCATATTGTAATTAAGCCCTGTGCAATATTCACTATCAATAATACTCAGATGATATATTAACTACGAGATAACCTTGTAAACAATATCTCCTGGATGGACTTTCTCATTAACTTTTATACCAACAACATCTCCGCTGTTTGCTTCAGAAACATTGTTGTGCTCAATCTGCATAGAATCAACGTTCTGTGTAAAATCAGCGATGTGTCCTTTGATGTGAATTGTATCGCCTATCTTCAATCTATCTGTAAGTTCTACAATCCCAACATCTATATGCCCATAATAATGCGTAATCTTTCCTATTTCTTTTTCCTCTGCCATATTACCTCCCTGTAAAAGTGTTCTGAACCATAAAAATTATAATCCCTATCCTATCATTACTTCAAGATTTCTTTCTTCCCCGCAAATAGGTAGATTAATCCATCTTCCTTCTGCTATACTTGAAACATGAAATCCAATAATAATCTCGAGCGCCATCAAACCATCTTCACCAGTACATGCAGGTATGCCTCTGTACAAAAGGCAATTAACAATATCTTCCATTGCACTATCAAGAGAGGTTTTTCCATCAGTAACAAAAGGAATTTCCTTTATGTCTCCATTCCAGTAATTAACTCTTGCAGAATTATTGTGTATTCTTAATTCTCCTTCACTGCCAACAATCCTTATAACAAGAGGAAATTTTGCTGACTGCGGTGCATCAATAAATGCCCTTATATCATTTGAAAATGCGATGATACCCCATCCACCAGGATCTCTATACTGCTGCCCTCTGCAATCAGGATATACAAGTGAATCAAGAGTTCCACTTACAGCAACAGGATCAACATCAAGAAGCATCCTTAAAACATCAAATATATGGGTCCCCATATTACCAAGACGGCCTGTTTGCCAGTGAGCACAAGCATGGTGAATTTCTCCGATTATTCCTGATTTTATTTCGTTTTTACACATCTTCCATAAGCCATGCCATCTTCTGCTATGATTTACTGCAAGAATCGTTTTATTTTTTTTACAGGCATCTAAAAGTTTATCTGCATCTGAAAGTTTTGTTGCAATGGGCTTTTCGCATAAAATCGCTTTGACTCCAGATTCTGCACAGGTAATTCCAATTTCAACGTGATATGGGGTATTAGTGGCAATACTAACAATATCCGGTTTTTCAACAAATATAAGTTCGCGCCAATCCTGATAGGTTCTGACTCCATTAAATCTCTGACTGAATCTATCTCTTCTTCCTTTGTCCCTGCTTGCACCAGCAACAAGATTTATATGAGGATTATTATCCATTGCCATTGCATGTGTGCCATCAAGATTACAAACACTCTGACCAATGGCTTTTCCTGAAACCTCATCTCCTGCACCGATAAAACCAAGCCCTATAACTGCTCCCTTAAAGATTTTTTCGGTTCTCATGTCTTATTAAAAAAATATTCCTGTTTTAAGGTAAAGTCAAATTTATATAATATCTATAATCTATCAATCTATCAAAAAAATCAAGATTTCGGTTTAAGCAAGTCCCGTATCTCAGCAAGAAGCACTTCTTCGTTTGAAGGTTCAGGCAATGTTGATGGTTTCTCCTCTTGTTTTTTCTTCAAAGTATTCATAGTTTTCACAACAAAAAACAGGGCGAACGCAATTATCAGAAAATCAACAAGCGTTTGAATGAACCTTCCATAACCAATTACTACTGATGGGGAGGTATCTGTGGCATGTTTTATTGTAATGGCAAGATTTGAAAAATCCACCCCGCCGAGTAATGCTCCAATAGGCGGCATCAGAATATCTCCTACAAAGGATGACACTATTTTTCCAAATGCTGCACCTATAACAATACCTACAGCCATATCAACCACATTCCCTCTTGCCACAAACTCTCTGAATTCCTCCATCATTCTCATATAACCTCCTGACATTGACAATGGTAGTGCCAAACAGGATCATTATTTAACAGTGTTTTTGTCTACTTCTCAATAGTTTCAAAAGTTTTTATATCCATCCTCATCTAAATCCCCCTTGCCCCCTTTAAGAAAGGGGGAACTTGTGGGTAAGGGATAGTATAAAAGGGGGAATTAGGGGGAGGGCTTTTCAAAGGGGGAAGGAAGAGAACCTTTTTCAAAGGAAAAATATGCTTCCCTTTGTAAAGAGGGAGATTTTAATTCCCCTCTTTTGTCTTCGGTTTTTACAACATAAAAGTTTCATCTGTTTTTTGACACTATCTTAGGAAAAATCAAGATTTTTGTCATATGCTGAATTAAATTCTTCCAGTTTAATTTCCATTTACAACTTTTTACTGAATTTCAATCATTAATTAATTTTTTAAGTCCAGACCTATTGCTTTTCTTAATACCAGTATCACATCAGAAATATCAATAGAACCATCATCATTCATATCAGCAGAAGAAGGTGTCTGCGGGTCAAGA
>MWDQ01000099.1 GCA_002070645.1 candidate division TA06 bacterium ADurb.Bin131 | reverse complement strand
TATCTTACTCCCTGAGGACAGATTTATTAAAATATCCCTCAACACTTGATCTCCTACGTTTATTATAGTAATCTTACCCCCTTTACAAAAGGGGGAATTAGGGGGAGGACATTTCAAAGGGGGAATTAAAATACTTCCTGGCCTTCCTTCACAAAGGAAGGGAAAATCTTACAAAAGAACACAGGACTAAAGTCCCTCACTACATTGGTTTTGATGATTTAATGCCGTGTCTCTACGAGACACCCCTCTAAAGAGGGGAATTAAAATCCCCCTTGCCCCCTTTACAAAAGGGGGAAACACAGGAAGAGAAAATCTTACAAAAGAACACAGGACTAAAGTTCCTCACTACATTCTTTTGTACCAGGCGACTCTTCCAAGCAAGGTTAGAATTTATCAAATGTATCCCACCCTATATCCCTGTTCCCTTTTGATTAGCGTGAACAGGCACCTGTCTGGGTTCACTTCCTCTCGCAGCAAGAAATTCATTCAAGAATGATATAAAAATACCAATAAATATCGCAAGAATTCCTGCAACAGCCATATTTAGTTTTACTGATGGTTTGTATTTTTCTTCAGGAACTGTTGCCCAATCCAGAACCCGAACAATAGGGGTATCTCTTGCCTCATTAATCTTTGCCTGTTCATATTGGCTAAGAAGCAGGTTGTACAGGGTTTCTTGAGATTTTAATTCCCTGATTAACCTGGATAATTCTGTTTCTAAGGGTGGTAAACTTGTTATTGCTCTCTCTAATTCTATTACCTCGTTCTGCAGTTTGATAAGATCAGGATTTTGAGGAGTGGTGTATTTTTTTTTCGCCTCTAATTCTACCTTTGCGGATATTAATCTACCCTGTAGTTCACCTGCTGCCCTCGCTGTTTCTTGAACTTCTTTTTCCACAAGAATCTTATGGCTTATCTGATATGCCTTTAGTTTTTCTTCAGCATTGTTTAATGCTTCTCTGGTCTCTTTAAGCCGACCTTCAATAAATTTTCTCATTTGCCCTGCAGAGGTAATACTAAAATTAAGAATAAGTTGGTCAAGAGCTACAATATAAGAGTTTGCTATATCTGCAGCCCTCTGAGGGTTTGTATCAATAACACTAATGTTTATAACCCATTCTTTAGAAACATTAATCTCTGTTTTTTTTCTCAATAATTTCCTTGTATCCTGTTTCGTTTTACACTTATAAATCTCCTGGAGATTAAATTTATCAATGATTTCATCGAGCATTGTACGGCTTTTAAGAATTGCAACAAAAATACCAAAATCACCTGCATCAGGTAATGTACTATTTTTACCCGCAGCATTCATTGAAGTAGTTGGTTGTCCCATATTAGGTGTTTCAATAAGTGGAAAAATTGAAGCAGTAGCACGATAAGTTTTTGGTTGTAATAAACTTATAATCATCGCGGCAAGCACTGAAATTACAAACAACCATATAATAAGCCAGCGGTTCTTTTTGATAATAAGCCAAAAACTATAAAGGTCTATTTCGTTTTCTTCCATAGGATTATCCTAATCCATCATAACAGCAACAGGTAATGCCAGTTGATAGAACATAGTAAAAATATCTTTTGTAATCTGCCAGCGGTTTTCTTTTATCTCCTCGAGAACAAAAATTGTATCTCCTTGTTCTACTGTCCGTAATCCAACATCTTTTTTGGTACTAAAATCTACAAAGGATTCATTTGAGCCAAGATGACTTTCAGGAATCAAAGGTTTATAATACAAAGGAAGTGCTGTTCCATCTGCCTTTACAATAATAATGTTTTTTCTGTCCGCGCTTTTGGTAAGCCCTCCGCTCATAGCAAGATAATAATCCACTGGTTTGTTCTTTGTCCATAAGATTGCGCCAGGGCTGTTTAGTGCGCCATCTACATAAATTGTCATCGGTGGCTTTGGTATAAATAGGGTGTCTCCATTTTCAAGGATTATATCATTTTGAGATCCTTCTATCTTTTCGGGTTCATCAAGACGAATAGCAACCCTGCCAAGAGGCACTCGAGAAGCCATTAAAGATATTAATTCTTTTTGCTGGTTTAATATCTGCGCCCTGTCTGCTGCTTTTTCTTGAGAAGACATCGTAGATAAACTCATTTCTCTGAGCAATGATTCTTCCTGGGTTTTGATAAACTTCTGCACATTTTCTTCCTGTGCCCTTTTTACTGAAACACGAGTAAAAACAGCACCCTTCAAAAATGATTCTGATGTAAAACCACCAGCCCTTTTCAAAACAGAACTTAATCTTTCTCCTTTTTGGATAGTGTATCTACCTGGTAGTTTTACCTCTCCTATTATCTGCACTGATTCTGGTTCTCTCCATTCTGAAAGAATTTTTATCCTATCTAATTGTTGAAGTGATATATCCTGCGTTTGATCACCCTCCAGTAATTTTTTTGGACTAAAAGGAATTATCTTCATTTCAAGCGAGGGTATTTCGGTTCTTTCTATCTCTGCTCGTTCAAGGTATGCCTCTGGCAAAAGTTGATCCTGAGTAAGAAGATGGCTTATTTTCATTCCTGGTTTTAATTCGTATTCACCAGGGTATTTAACATAACCCTCAAGAAAAACCCTGTTGTAAATTCTTGGGTCTATAGAAAAAACCTTTACAAAATCGCCATCCTGCAACAAAATATTGTTTTTTCCATCTTTTCCTTCGAAAAGGTCAATAACATTTTCAAGGTCAAAAGCCAGTTTTTTTTCGTATTTCTCAACCCTTTCTACCTGTATTCTTCCAGAATAACCAGTGATACTTATACCACCAGCAAGATTAATAAGGTCAAGAATCCTTTTTTCCTCTTTTAGTTCATAAATCGCTGGCCTTTTTATATTCCCAGAAATTCCTACAAGAGGTCCTACCAATGGAATAAAGATTGTATCTCCTGATTGAAGTTTATAGTCCTGCTGTTTTTTCCCAGTAAGTAAAAAATCATAGATATCAGTTGTACCAATAATCTCATTATTCCTGATTAACTGGATATTACGCATTGTTCCAGTTGAAGTAGGCCCACCAGCGATGTACAGGGCGTGAAATAATGTAGAAAGAGATGAAAGTTCATATGATCCAGGGTTCCGTACTTCGCCCAACACGAAAACCTTGATTGTCCTTAATCGTCCCATCGTTATACTTAATTCAAATCCAGTAAAGTATTTATTGAATTTCTGCCTTATTAGTTTTTCTGCATTATTAAAGGTTAAACCCCATAAATGAAGTCGACCTATCTTTGGGAGAACCACCCCACCTTCTCTATCAATGATTACCTGGTATCTACCCTCAATCATTCCCCATACATCAATAATTAATTCATCACCAGGACCAAGAACATATTCTGGACCAACAGGAACATCAGATATTGGAGCAAAGGTAGAAGCCGACATCCTAAAAAATCCACTACCAAAACGAGAAAGGTTTCTTGATACAACCTGAGGAGTTCCCCATTCTAATCCTCCTTCTAAACCCTGTTCACCTTCTGCAATCTTCGCCTCTACTTTAGGTGCCTCTACTGATTTTTCTGCAGGCGCCGATACAGCACCTTTTTCTGGTGCTAATGCAGGAGCAGATTCCTGACAAAAAATGGGAACAATGAAAAAGTTCAAAATTATACAGGTAAATAAAAAATATACGTATTTTTTCATATTTCTCCCAGAGTTCCTTAAAATATCCTCAAAAATTCTCTTGTCTATCTCTTCTCTTTTTAGTGAACACTATTTACGTCTCCCTTTGTTAAAGGGAGAAATTTTCAAATTCCCCTACTTTTTTCTTCACAAAAAAAGAAAATTAACAATATATCAGCAAAAACTTTATCATACATCGCCAGTAACGTCAAATAAAAAAAATTACAATCTACTCTGTTATCTCTCTCCAATGAGAAACAAAATACGCGGGTGTAAATTTAAAAACAAAATCATATAAACTATATGGCTGGCCTACCTGTTGACCAACATCTCTTGACCAGGGTGAAATC
>MWDQ01000098.1 GCA_002070645.1 candidate division TA06 bacterium ADurb.Bin131 | reverse complement strand
TAATTCAAAAACAAGCGAGCGTTTTTCATTAGCTTTTTTGTTTTCTATTTTTGAAGCATCAAAGTAAAACTTGAAACCGTCAAATTCAACTGGCAAACTCCTGAAAATCCTATCGGTTTTGACATAATAAAGCATCTGGGTTTTCCAAAAGAGGATAACATCCTTTTCGTCGGTATAAACTTTTTCATAGATGTTGTTGTGAAAGGGAGTTGAATTAAAATAAATTGAACCGCTTTCTGTAAAGTAGCGGCTGAAAAATGAATAGAGCTTATCAAAAAGTTCGTCCTTAAACTTCGGGTAGTTTTTTAGCGCCACTTTTATATCTTCTTTGAGAATATCTTCAATCTTGCGGTAGTAATTTGATTTTATCCTCATCAAATTAACAAAACCACCTGTGCCTTCAATTGTAGCCCCAATGAAAACATCTTGTAATACCTTATAAAATTTTTCTTCTTTTGTCATAAATGCCTCTTTGAGTTTCTAAATATACCTGCTGGTTCTTTTGAAGATTTTGTAATAAACCCAAAGCCATTTTATATTTATACATTATAATCCGAGTATGCACATTTTGCTAATTCAATTTTTTCTATCTGAATGGGGCAGCAGTAAAGAATCGTACATTGGCGTTGGATGATGTGGTAAAATTGTTGTCTATGAAAACAAAAGCGATTGGGCTTATTTCTGGTGGGCTTGATTCTATGGTTGCGACACTTCTAATGATGAAACAGGGTATAGATGCTGTACTACTAAAGTTCGCATCGCCATTTTTTCATTCAGATATTATTAATAAGCAAACAATTGAATTTATGGGATTGAGTGCAAGGGTTGTAAATATGGGAAATGAATATTTTGACATTATCAAGCACCCTCAATATGGCTATGGATCTGGTTTTAATCCATGTATTGATTGCAAGATGCACATGCTATCAATAGCAAAAAGGGTTATGGAACAAGAAGATGCTGCCTTTATTTTTACAGGGGATGTTCTTAATCAACGGCCATTTTCTCAAAGGAAGAATTTTTTTCATTTAATTGATAAGAGATTAGAATTAGAAGGTAGAATTCTCAGGCCTCTTTCCGCAAAACTGCTTGAACCAACAATTCCTGAGATTAAGGGCATTGTTAATAGAGAAGAACTACTCGGGATTTCAGGAAGAAGTCGAGAACAACAACTTAAAATTGCAAGCGAACATAATCTTTCTGGATATTCTCAACCATCTGGCGGATGTTTGTTAACTGATAAGATATTTTCAAAGAGAATAAAGGATCTTCTTAATAACTGGCCAGAAAGTACACTTGATGATGCTGAATTAATTAAACATGGAAGGATATTCTGGTATAAGAAAAATCTTATTGTTATTGGAAGAAACCAGAATGAAAATCGAATGCTCGAATTATTGTTAAAATCAGGGGATGTTGTTGTTGAAATAAATGATATCCCCTGTCCTGTATGCGTTATTCGTGGAAAAGATATTACTGATGAGGTTATTCAATACGCAAAGGGAAAGATACTCGAATATACACCTAAGGCAAAAGGGAAAAGTGTTGATTATCTTATAAGGATGAAAGAATGAATATACCTTGTGATATAAAACTTGTAGTAGTTGATCTTGATGATACACTTTTGGATTCTAAAGGCAAAATATCAAAAGCCACAAGGACTGTTATGAGACAGGTATCGAGCAAGGGTATTATAGTTATACTTGCCACAGGAAGGATGACACCCTGTGTCGAGCCATTTGTTGATGATCTTGGAATTGATTGTCCGGTTGTTGTTTATAATGGCGCAATGGTCAGGGATATGAGGTCAGCCGGACGAAAGATTTTATTCCATAAAACCCTTGAATCAAGATTTTCAGATATTGTTATTGACTACTGTATAAAAAACAATCTATGTTTAAACTTTTATCTTGATGATATTGTTTATTCACAGAAAAATCCAGATTTAAAAAAATTCCAACGTCTGTATTCAAAGAGAACAGGTGCAAGGTATGTTCTTGTTGATGATTTAATGGTTTTTTCTGGTAAAAGACCAACAAAGTTAATTATAATAACTGATATCCAGCACAGGGATGTTTTCCGCACAAGGGACTATCAATTTGAGTATTTTTCGCAGTTGTTCGATGGCCAAGTTCAGTTGTTTAGAACAGACCCGGAATATCTTGAAATTCAGCATAGGAATACTGATAAGGGCATAGGGGTGCATATATACGCTGAAAAATGCAAGATTAAAAGAAATCAAATTATAGCATTTGGAAATGGAGAAAATGATATAGCAATGCTGAAATACGCAGGGATCGGTGTTGCAGTAAAAAATGCATCTGAGATTGTAAAAAAACATGCTGATATTATTGCTCAGTGGAGCAATAATGAAGATTGCGTTGCAAGAATTCTTAAACAGTATATCCTGTGAATGGGTTATTTATTATCTGGATTAAAATCAGGAATTCCAGAGAAAAATTCCCCAAAGTTGTATAAGCGTTTAATCTTTCTCTCGCTGATATATGCGGTTAAAATTTCTCCTGCAAAAATTGTGTGGTCTCCTGTTTCAAGTGTTCCTGATACCCTACACTCAAAAGCAGCGACGCTATCTGCAATAAGAGGTGGTTTAATATATTTTGAGGGTATCTGTAAAAGCCCTGTTTCCTTGAATTTATTATAATCTCTTCCTGAATATGTTCCACAATAGATTACTGCATCTTTTTGTTCTACTGAGGGAAAACACAGTGCAAACTCCCCGGTATCTAAAAGAAGTTTATGAGAATATCTTGGATGTCCTATTGATATTGCACACATTGGTGGTTGAATGGATGTAGACATTGCCCATCCGAGTGTTATGATATTGGGGATACCATCCCTTGATATGCAAACTGCAAGAACAACCTGTTCAGGGTATTTTCTTTTCAGCGCCTCTTCTATTGTTGATTCAATCATTTTATCTCCTTGTGGTTGAAATCTGCCAAAAGATTTATTCAAATCACATATTCAGGGTTTTATGTTCCAGCCAAAGATATT
>MWDQ01000097.1 GCA_002070645.1 candidate division TA06 bacterium ADurb.Bin131 | reverse complement strand
AAAAAATCTGCTTTCTCTCGCCGTGCTACCACCTACGAATTTAGGTATTATTATATGTATTAACCATATAAATTGTCAAATATTTCTATGGGATTATAATATTGAAAAACACATTATTGAAGGTTTTTGTTGGAGGGCTCATGATATCTATAAAACAGATGATTAACGATGGTTTTGTTGAAATAAGAATCAGTCAAAATCTAAAACCAATTTATGGCGCAAAGATATCTTATTCTCTTGATGGGAATGTATGGAATCCCTGTTCAATTTTTTCATATATTGATGCTGATAAAATGCTTAGGTGTTCTTTCTGGGAATGGAATGAAGCAGTTATATATGGAAATGTAAAATTCAATGGTAGTGGCCATCCTGTTTACTGGAATCTTTATCTGAATAATCTTCATAAATATACAGGGGATATAAAAATATGCATCAAGGTTCTCACAGATGAAGGAATTACAGAATATAAAACTGATGTTGAACTTTTACCCTGTAAAACCCTGTATATCTCTGATTGGAATCAATATGTTTTAGAAAAGGGCTGGAAGATTGAATCTGGTTATCTTATGTTTAATGGGGATGAAGAAGTAAAGGCACTAACGATAAAGCCGGGTATTTCTGGAAGATACAAAATATATTTTGGCATTCTATATGGAATTATACATATGAGGGTCTCTGTAAGCAATGAAAAAATCAGATATCCTTTTATCGCAGAAAGGAATAGACCAGAGTTTCAGGATAAATACCACAAAGAAATCCTCTGGAAAAGTGTTGAATTAGACAAAAACAGCGCAATTGAAATCAGTCCAACCCCATTATCAATAAGAGAACCCGAAAAATGGCCGTTTGGTTCAATCCACTACATAAAGATTGTTCCTGACGAAAAGAAAAAAGAAAACACAGGATATGTAAATCCCAAATGGTCAGATAAAACCCTTGCGCTTTATTTTGAACCATACTCCTGGGCTTTTCTTTATAATCTTGAAAAAAAATACGAGGTGAAAGAAACAATGAAATTGTTCAGGGAAATGGGCGCAAACGAGATACACACGCAGGTTATTCGGTTTGGTTCAAAGGCGCTGCATTATAGCAGAATTGCTGAAAGACATAGTAAAGGCGCAATGATGGGCGATGATGGGACGTTCAGTCCTGGCCCTGCTTCAATGGTCAGGTCTCTTGATATTCTGAGAGAAACAATTGATGCCTGCAGTGAACTTGGAATGGTTCACTACGCAAACTCGGGACTTACAAATTGCTATCCTGGTACTGACCTTGAAGAAAAAATCAGCAGACAACATCCTGAATGGAGAACAGGAAACATATTAAGATACAATGTGCAGGAAACAAGGCAGTATGCAGCATCAATTATAGGAGAATTTATTGAGTGGGGCACACACGGAGTGTCAATTGATTGTATGAGGTATCCCTATTACCACACTGAGGAAGATCTTATTTCTCTTTTTATGGAAATTCATAATGTTATCAATAAAATGTCCGGGAAAAGAAAGATTCCGCTTACTGTAAGGATACCTGCAGGGGATATAGTTTATTATAAGGTATTTGAAACACTGGCAAAACAGGGAATAATACAGTGTGTTATACCATCAAATCTTTTAAGCCGCAGCCCTATTTTTTCTCTAAGACCTTATATCGGATGGAAGGATTATGGATGCAGGGTTTTTGGTATTATTGATGGATGGCTTACTCATCTTGGTTCATTTTCTAATTCACAGATATCTTTGTACAGGTATCCATCTGATATCAAGTATGACATCAGAAGATTTTTTAATGAGGGAGCAGATGGGATTTTTGTATATCAGGCGGATGGATACTGTGCAGACCCTTTTACAAGAACAGTTCTTGATTGGAAGAATTGGAAATGACAACAGTAAAAATAGGAACATCAGGTTTTTCATTTCCTGACTGGAAGGGTGTTGTATATCCTGAAGGTATTTCAACAGGTAAAATGCTCGAATATTATTCTGAATATCTCGGGTTTAATGCTGTGGAAATAAACTCAACATATTATCATATACCTGCGCCAGAGAATCTTGAAGCAATGGCTAAAAAAACACGACCTGATTTTATATTTTCTGTAAAGGCGTATAAAGGTATAACCCATGATTTTTTTGATGATCGCCTTGAGACAAAGCCAGATGTAAAACAAGTGGAAGAAAGTTCTATTAAATTCAAAGAAGCCATTATTCCATTAAAAAAGATGAATAAACTCGGAGCAGTCCTTCTTCAATTTCCAGTATTTTTTTATCCTTCCTCTGATTCCTATGATTTTATTATAAGGTTAAAAGAAATTCTGGTTGACTTACCACTTGTAATAGAATTTAGAAATATTGCCTGGGCATCAACAAAACACTATGATTTTCTTAAAAAAAATAATATTGCTTTTTGTGCTGTTGATGAACCAAAACTACATCGGCTTATGCCTCTTAACAATGTAATTACTTCAAACATTGCATATCTGAGGTGTCATGGAAGAAACAAAAATTGGTTTAATACACCGGTTTCTGAAAGGTATAACTACAATTATTCGGACCAGGAGTTAGAGGAGATTGAAAAAGTTGCGCGCTCGATGATGGAAAAATCAGAGATAAGTTTTATCTTCTTTAATAATTGTCATGCTGGTTATGCGGCAAAAAATGCAATGAAGTTTGCAGAGATGCTTGACATCCAGATGAAAAATGATAGCGCCCTTTTTTAGCCAAAGGCAACATCCAGAATCATCATAACAATAAATCCGAGAATAACTCCAGCAGTAGAAAGATCAACATTATTATTTTTCTGAGATTCAGGAATAATTTCTTCCACAACAACAAAAATCATCGCCCCTGCGGCAAACCCCATAGAATATGGTAAAAGTGGTTTTGCCCACATAACACCAAAGGCGCCAATAACAGCGAATATTGGTTCAACAATTGCTGAAAGCTGGCCATACCAAAAACTCTTAAATCTCGAGGAACCATCCCTTCTTAATGATATTGAAACAGCAAAACCTTCAGGTATGTTTTGTATACCAATTCCGAGCGCAAGCACAAGTGCAGATGTAATTGTTGAGTCAGAAAATCCTGAGAAAGCAGAACCAATCGCAACACCAACAGCCAGCCCTTCGGGTACATTATGAAGTGTAATGGCAAGAACAAGAAGAGTTGTACGAGACAAAGATGTTTTTATTCCTTCTGCTTCTGCATCGGAATATCCAAGATGAAGATGTGGCAAAAATACATCTGCTAACCGCAAAAGTAATGCGCCGCACAAAAATCCAGTAGATGCAGGAAACCACGAAAAGAAATGAAGATTTTTAGACATTTCAATCGCAGGACTGAGAAGTGACCAAAAACTTGCAGCAACCATAATCCCAGCAGCAAAACCAAGCATTAAATCAAATGTCTTCTGGTGAAATTCCTTTGTAAGAAAAACAAAGCCAGCACCAATAGCAGTCATACACCACGTAAAAATGCCTGCAAGAAGCGCCAGGAGAATAGGATGAATATTTTGTATTATGGT
>MWDQ01000096.1 GCA_002070645.1 candidate division TA06 bacterium ADurb.Bin131 | reverse complement strand
GAAGGAGAAAAAATGGAGATTAAAAGGATAGTTGTAAAAGAAAACCTTTTTGCGAAAAATGATGAAATAGCAGAAGAGAACAGGAATATTTTAAAAAAGCATAAGATCTTTTCCTTAAACATTATGGGAGGACCAGGGGCAGGGAAAACATCAATACTCGAGAAGACAGTAGCAGGGCTTAAAAATAGAGGTATTTCCTGTGGAGTGATTGAGGGTGATATTGCAGGGATGTTTGATAGCGAAAGAATTTCTGTTTTTGGTGTTCCTGTTATTCAAATAAATACTGGTGGTGCTTGTCATCTTGAAGCGATGATGGTAAAAAAAGGTATAGAAAATCTGCCTTTGGATGAGATAAAGGTTGTTTTTATAGAAAATGTTGGCAACCTTGTGTGTCCTGCTGAGTTTAAGATTGGGGTCGATTGTAATGTAACAGTTGCGTCTATTACAGAGGGAGAAGAAAAACCAGTAAAATATCCACTGATGTATTCAATCTCTGATGTTGTTCTGGTTAATAAGATTGACCTTATATCTGCTGTTGAGTTTGATATCAACAGGTTTACTGCTTTTTTAGATGAAATAAAAAAAGACATAAAGATTATACCTGTTTCAGGTAAAACAGGAAAGAACATTGATGATTTTATTCAATATATTGTCGAGCGCATTTTATGATGAAAAAATCTTTGAGAATTTTTATTACTGGTGTTGTCCAGGGAGTTGGATTTAGACCATTTGTATATAGATCCGCAAAAAAACATTGTCTTTCGGGGTTTGTAAAAAATACAGTTGATGGGGTTTTGATTGAAATTAAAGGGAATAATTCAGATGTTGATAATTTTCTGGATGAAATAAAAAATTCACATCCGCAGGGAGCAAAAATTAGGTCTATTATTGCCCATAGCACCCCTGGGGGAAAAGCGAAAACCTTTAAAATACTTAAAAGCAGTGAAGAATTAAGCCAGCAACCAGAAATACCTCCTGATATTGCAATATGTAATCATTGTAGAGATGAGATTTTCGATAAAAAAAACAGAAGGTATGGATATCCTTTTACAAATTGCGTTGACTGTGGTCCAAGGTTTACAATACTTAATAATCTTCCTTATGATAGAAAAAATACATCTATGAAAAAATTTAAGATGTGTCCTGAATGCAAAAAAGAATATATTTTGCCAGATAATAGAAGATTTCATGCGCAGACAAATTGTTGTCAGGTTTGTGGACCAAAGGTATTTTTAATCTGCCCACCTTCAAAACTTATGGCAAAGGAAAATACTGCTATTATAAAAACCGCGAAACTTCTTCAGGAAGGAAAGATTATAGCAATAAAAGGAATCGGTGGATTTCATCTTGCCTGTGATGCACTGTCAAAGGCATCAGTAAAATCCCTTAGAGAAAGAAAAAAAAGAGAAGAAAAGCCATTTGCTGTTATGGCAAGGGATATCCAGACAATAGAGGAGTTTTGTGATATTTCAGATATTGAAAAACAGCATTTACTCTCATCTGCTGCACCTATTTTACTTCTAAAGAAAAAAAACATTTTTTTGTTTGATGATATTGCTCCACACAACAGGTATCTTGGTGTGATGCTTCCGTATACTGGTGTTCACCAGTTGATATTTGCGAACAGCAATCTTAAGATGCTTGTTATGACAAGTGGAAATATATCAGAAGAGCCAATATGCACACAGAATAAAGAAGTGGTTGAGAAACTCTCTGAAATTGCTGATTTTTTTCTTTTTCATGACAGGGATATTATTTCTGGGTGTGATGATTCTGTTATAAGGGTTCTTCCTGATGAAAAGGTTATGATGATAAGAAAATCACGTGGGTATGCTCCTGATGCGATTCTATCGCCTTTTAAGATACGACATCTGGCCCTTGGATGTGGAAGCGATATAAAAAATACATTCTGTTTCGGTGTAGATAAGATGTTTTACATAAGTCATCATATAGGTGATCTTGAAAATATATCTGCAATGGATTTATACAAAACCTCAATAAACAGATATAGAAAATTATTAAGGTTCGATCCTGAAATTATTGCCTATGATGCGCATCCAGATTATTTTTCCTCGTCAATTTCTTTATCAGATGATTTTTTTCCTGATTGTCGTAAAATTCCTGTTTATCATCATCACGCGCATATATGTTCCTGTATGGTTGAAAACAACCTCAAAAATCAAAGGGTTATAGGCGTTGCATTTGATGGAACAGGGTATGGTAATGATGGAAATCTCTGGGGAAGTGAATTTCTTGTTTGTGATTATTCTTATTTTGAAAATCTTGGCCATCTCAGACCCATAAGGTTGCCAGGCGGAGAAAAAGCAATAAAGGAAATCTGGAGGATTGCTGTTGCCTATTTGTATGATGCTTTTGGAAAGGATTTTGAAAAAAATCTTGTTAGGCATAATAAACCTGAGACATTAGATTCTATAATTAAAATGATTAAAAAAGGCATTAATAGTCCATACTCACGGGGCATGGGAAGATTCTTTGATGCTGTCAGTTGTATCTGTGGATTAAGGAATACTGTTAGTTATGAAGGACAGGCAGCAATGGAGATTGAATCATTACTTTCAACTACTGAGATGGGTAAACCATACAACTTTGATATTGCAGATGATTCAGGTATAATAATTATAGATCAAAGACGCACTATCAGGGAACTTGTAAATGACCTTAATGAATCATTGTCTTTATCCATGATATCCCTCAGGTTTCATTCAACAATTGTGAAAATGATATATGATGTTTGCAGGATTATACGAAAAAAAACAGGTATCATCGAGGTTGTTCTATCTGGTGGATGCTTTCAGAATGTTTTCCTTTCAGTGAATGTAAAAAAATTGCTCGAAAAAAATGGTTTTAATGTGTATGCACATAATAAACTTCCATCGAATGATGCCTGTATATCTGTTGGCCAGGCAGCAATTGCTGGATTTTTGAAATAGATAGAATGATTTTATTACAGTATAAAGAATGTAATGAGCACCTCCAGATGCGATCCTTATTGACTTCCTGCTTTGGAAAAGTCCCTTTTTTATTTTCTCCTTTTTCAAAGGGGGCGAGTGGGATTTTAGATACAGAAGGAAAACCTAATTTCAAGATGTAAATGTAGAATGAAAAATGTAAAATTTAGAATTAAAAATTCGAAAATAGTTCAATTTGCCTTTCGCAATTTGGATTTTGATTCAAGAGAAGATATTGAGTAAGGAGGAAATATGTGTCTTGCTGTTCCGATGAGGGTAAAGAAAATAAATAAAAACATCGCAGAGGTTGAGTTATCTGGTATCAGGAGGAATATTGATATTTCTCT
>MWDQ01000095.1 GCA_002070645.1 candidate division TA06 bacterium ADurb.Bin131 | reverse complement strand
TAAAGGAAGGCCGGGATGGATTTTCAAATATCTTTTTTCCCGAATTTTCAATGTTCCTTTTCTGCATACTATAATTATAAGATTCTGTTCAACAGAAAAAGTTTATTTTACAATTATTTCTTTTTTCCCAGTAATTTCTATTTCACCCTCACGATAGGTTGTAGTAATTCCTGAAAATGTGTATTTACCCTTTGCAGATTCAGGGATTTTTACTTCATAAATAATGTTGAATGGCTCAACCTGTTTTGCCCATTGTAGCCATTTGTAGGTGCCATCAGAAAGTGCTTTTGTAAAACCTGGTTCTGCTTTGATTATTTGCCAGCCATCAGGGGTTTTTTCGGTTATAATAACACCGCTTACCTCTGCTGCGGGAATTGTTCTTAGTGAAACTTTTACAATATCTCCTGGCTTGCAAGAATCAGGCATATCCCTTATTGTTGTTGTAATCATAACCTTCTGAGTGGTTTTGGAATCAACAGGAATGTTCTCAGCAGATTTTTTTTCAACAGCCGCGCATCCGCATAAAAAAAGCATAATGAGAATAATCTGTATAGAAAACAAACTAAGAAAGTGCTTTTTCAATCGCTCCATATATGTCTATCTCCTGCTATATTGAGCCGTGTAGTTTTTTCAATATCAATGTAGCCAGTAAATTCTTTTCTTGATTTATTTCCCTTAGGAATCTGTACAGCGTATCTGATATCTGTTAATATTTCACCTTTTTCCGGAACCTTCCAGACATACATATTTCTGAATGGTTGTTCTGAAAGTGGTGGGTTTGTTCCAACAAGATCCCATCCATCAGGTGTTTTTTCAATAATCTTTGCTCCATGAGGAAGGAACGGATTCACATCAACCCTGATGACAATTATTTCTCCACTTGTATATTTTTCTGGGAGGTGCCTCATTGCGGGAATATCTGATAACTTGAGAGATGCTTCAGTACTTGTTTTATCGCTTATCACCAGAAGGCATAACACCAACACAATAAAAGATTTTATAACTACATTTCTTATTGTATCCATCATAATAATAATAAACCACTCATTTTTTTTGTCAAGAGGAAGGTAGGGGTCAACTCTTGACTCTTGACAGATTTATTAATAGAGAGGGTATTTTTCAAAGAAAAAAGTCATCAATGCAGATTACAAAGGTTAAAGTGAACTAATAACTATTTTTCTCCGCACTATCTTCTGTGGAAGTTATGGATTATTATTGACCTATTTGAGAATCCCCTGTTGTGCTTCCGCTTCCGAGGGACGAACTAAAAGCCCCTGATATGGTTGCTTTACCGGATCCGCGTAGTTCATAGGTTATTGTTTGATTTGTTAAACTTGTTCCATAGAAAAGCCATTTTATTGAATTTCCTGTTCTTTTTGATATGCTGGGTGTTGAGTTTGCCACAGTGTATGATTCTGGAATATTCTCTGTTACAATAATTCCATTAACCCTGTTATCACTAACAATGACATTCAGTCGCACATATGCGCCGTCTGTGAACGGTTGGATTGATCGTGTTACGGTTACTCCCGGTGTTTGTGGCGTGATATTTTCTTTTGGGGATGAATCTTCTGCGGCAGAAGGTGTTGGAGAAATAGGTTGAGATGATGGTGATGTTGATGAAGAAGGAGAGATAGAGCCAGAGGAGGTAGCCCTTGATATAGAACCTGATGAAACCTGTGATTGTGTTTCTGTCCGTCTCACAATTGGGGTATATCCTGGTCTAGTTGTTTCGCGCGTTGAAGAAGTCATTGAAGATGTTGATTGAGTTGAAACTGATTGTGTTGTTCCAGAAGAGGTTAATGAAGCAATCAATATCGTAGAAGAATCTTTTGATGATTTTTCTTTCCACGTGTCATAGTATTGGTTATTTATTGATGCGATTTCTTTAAGCCATGCTGGTGGTTTTGCTTGTTCTTCCTTTTTTACAGGATAAAATGATTTCTGGGAAATGTTTTTGGTTTGCGGTTGATGGGAAATTTTTGTTTCGGTTGATAGTGTCTGTTGAGTACTGACCTGTGGTTGTTTTATCTCGTGTTTTTTCTCGCACCCGCAAACTAAAATTAAAGCAAAAAAGAATACAAATAATTTTTTAGATTCATCGCAAATGAAAATTTTTGTTCTTTTTCTGTTCATTGTTTCCTTTTATTTCTCTTTTGTTTCTTTTTTTCCATTGGTTATATTTTCTCCCAGCGGAAAAAATTAGGACAATGTGCTTAAATCCCTCCTGACATTATACCCCACTCTTTTTCAAAGGGAAAAGCCATCAATGTAAATTGCAAAATTCAAAGTGAACGATGTCCCTAAATCTATTTTACGATAAATCCTCCTTTAAGTCATCTCTTATATCTATTTGTGAGAGACCTGCCATCCTGTTTTATTTTTTATGCTTCAAATTAACACATATCCTACTCGAGTATATAGACAAGATTCATCTGTTTTTTGTTCCTGAGAATTTTTATTGTTGTAAATTTTTTTCCTGTTTGAAGTATTCTTTTATAAGCAAAAATTGCATCATCCGGTGTTTTTAATAATATTTCATCAATCTGAATGATTATGTCATTCGGTGATAGGCCACATAGTTCAAAGATACTTCCTGGCTCAATATCTTCTACTTTGAAGCCATGAGTATCTTTATCGATAGAAGTTATTTTTATGGATGAAAGAACCTCTGGATGAGACAGTATTGTTTCAATCGCGGTTTTCAGGTTAACACGAAAATAAAAACTTTGACCTTGCGGTTGACTGGATTTAATGCCTGATTGTGTAAGTGTGAATCTTTCTCCAAAGGCAGATTCAAAAACAACACCATCATCTTTGATTTCTATAATTCTATTGCCAGCAACAACATCGCCATTTTTTAGAAACAACATCTTGTTTGTGCTTATCTCCTTCAATACAGCAGTTGTTTTTTCTCGCTCATCAATAAATATAAAAGTGCCGATGAGTGTGTATGTTTTATCAAGAGATTGTGGCTGGGGTATCTGGCTTATAAAAACAGGAAGCCCTGGTTTTTCCTGTTTTTTTTCAAGTGGTGAAAAAAAAATATTCTTCTGAAGAATTATTGATGTTTTCTGTGAAGTTGTTCTTTCTGCAGAGAATAATTGGGAACTAAATCCAAAAATAAAAAAAAGCAGAAAAGATAATATTCTTTTATAATCAGGTTTATCTGGATTAAAAGATAATAATCTCATAATTTCGTTTTAACAACTATTAACGCAAATTCATTACTAAATATGAACTGATTTCTTTTTTTATATTCTCTGCAGTTTTTATTCTTTCTCATTCTTCCGAAAATCCCCCTCTTTTAGAGGTGTGTCTTGTAGAGATGGGGCATTCAATCATCAAAACCCATGTAGTGAGAAACTTTAGTCCCGTGTCCTTTTATAACATCATAAATACTTTATTTATAAAGGGAGAGGTCATCAATACAGATTGGAAAAATTAGAGTTCATGCATTTCTCATTTCCAGACACGAGTGATGACACATTCATTTTTGTCTTATAATTTTCAACCTATGGACAAACAACATAAGTCCAATGATGACTATACAGTACAGTGAAAATCTGTGTAGCAAGATCCATGCAAACCCAATCAATGGATAGAGTAAAATTCTTACAGGGAATTTCAGGAAAGGATGTTGGTTAATGTATTGTGCTCCGGCTGGACTGTGTTTATAGTACCAGGCGACAAATCTTCTTCCTGCTCCAGATTTTAAGAGTATTGTATCCCTGAATTTTCTGAGTATGTCTATTTGTTTTGCAAGTGGACTACCGAATGCTGCTGTGGCTATAAAACAACCGCCACCTCCTCCGCTTGGAGCATGGATAGGCCCTGTCCCTGAATCTTCTCCGTAAATTGCTGCTGGGTCTGATAGTTTTGATGGGTATGATTCTGCAATTCCTGTTTCTCCTTGAACATTTACATCCCTTAATGCAATAACTCTGTACTGATAAACCACATCAAATTCAGCAGATGTATCAAGGTATGGATTATAAAAGGTTGCAACTGTATCAACAGTTGTAATATCAGTGAAAAAGTCCTGTCCTACAACCTTTCTTTCAATTCTCCAATGTGTTGCTTTGTATGGTGGATATTTACTCGAATTATCCTGGAACCATATTGCTATTGCGTTACTCGAGGCAACAGCAGTAATTTCTGATGGCCTCATACTATAAGGAAATCCATAGATTTTACTACTTACAGGGTTTGATTCCATTGTAAAGATCTGTCCCTGTCTTTCATATACCATTACTAACCTATATGTATATGTAACTCCATCAAGAAGTCCACCTCCTCCTTCTCTTGTTGCAATATCAAAATATGAACTTGCAGACCAGCCG
>MWDQ01000094.1 GCA_002070645.1 candidate division TA06 bacterium ADurb.Bin131 | reverse complement strand
ATTTAACAAAGGAAGATTTTTCTTTTTTCTCTCTATCAAAACCTCTGCAACCTTGTTGATACCCTCTGCTATCTGGTTACATTCTTGTTCAGTAAAGGCAGGGCTTATTCCAATAAACAAACTTCTGCTTAAATAGTCAAGGGTTCTCGGACACATATCAGAAGAATAATCCTGAATTTTTCCTTTGTAATAAGGACAGGTATAAGGACATCCTTCTTTTGTTGCGGTCTTTTTTTCAAGGATATGTTCCCAGTATTTATAAACATGCCAGTCCCTTACATTGGTATCGTGGGTACTGCCCCAGATTCCTTCTGCCTCAAGGGCTTTTTTTGCTGCTTCTGCAAGTTGGTGATCCTGCCATAATAACCCGAGAACATACCTGCATCCACCATCAGGGTCATTATCTTTTAATGTTCTAACTCCTTCTGGCAATTTTAAATTTGAAACAATTTTCTTGTAGTTGTTCTTCAAATTTTCAACAATATTTCCGAGTTTTTTAATCTGCGCGTAGGCAACCGCTGATTGAAGTTCACTCATTCTATAGTTTTCACCTGCAAATAATTCTCCTTCTTTTCTTTCTCTTTCATATCTGTTGGGTCTCCAGCACGCAGCAGTATCATGATAACTCTGCGCCCTCGTATAAAGCCATTCATCCTTAAATGTCATTATTCCGCCTTCTCCGCTTGCAATCACCTTATAATGGTCTAAACTAAAACAACCAATATCACCAATTGTTCCCAATCTTCTTCCTTTATATGTGCCACCTGCTGCCTGCGCAACATCTTCAATCACAAAAAGATTGTGTTTTTTTGCTATTTCCATTATTGCGTCCATATCACAAGAAAGCCCTTTCATATGGACAACAATAATTCCTTTTGTGTATTTTGTAATCTTTTTCTCAACATCAACAGGATCTATTGTATGAGAATCATCTATCTCTGCAATCACCGGTATTGCCTTTGCAACAATAATCGCTGATGCTGAAGCAAAAAATGTATGACCAGGAACAATTACCTCTGTACCAGGACCAGCCCCAGCAGCAACAAGCGCCGCAATAAGTGCTGATGTGCAGGAATTTACAGCAAGTGTATATGGAACATCAAAAAATTTTGAACATTCAATCTCAAACCTTCTTGTCATTGAATCACCATCTGGATGATAATATCTAAAAAGATGTGGTGATTCCCCTGTCCACGCCTCTTCGACCTGTTTCTGCAAGGATGCCTCTAAACCTGGTTTTATTCCCCATAGTTTAATTAACTCCATTAATTCTTCAATCCCGTACTTAGAAACATTTTTTGATTCAACTGTCTTTGCCTTTGAACCACCTTCAACTGCAAGTTTTTTCTCCATAGATTCTCCTCTTTCAGATTAAAAAAGTGTTTTTTTCTTATATTGTTACCATCAAATCACCCTTGCTTCCCGTTTTTTCTTACTCCTTCTTTTTGCAAAGGAAAGCCGGGATGGATTTGTTTTATTCCCCTATTAAATCCCCCCTATACCCCCCTTTCTAAAAGTGGGGTATTTAAAGAATCTAAATCCCCTTCGCCCCCTTTATAAAAGGGGGAAAAAAGGAGAATTTATGAAAAGGGGAATTAGCGGAGGGGACTTTCAAAGGAAGAAAAGATGGTGTGTCTTTTTCTAAGGGGGTTACTGCAAGGGTTATAGATTGACAACACCTTATACAAGATACTGCCCCTTTCTAAGTTTTACTTTACCGAAAAATTCAAAGAACATCTGAATTAACCTGCCATTTGCACTTGCATTTGGCTGCCATGGACAAAAACACGGGTCATTATCAGCAAATCTTTCGAGCATATAATACTCATTACTCATACCATAACGAATTTGTGCCCACATTGTTTCCAATGCCTTATCCCTTTCTCCTCTTCCAATCCATCCAAGAAACCAGCAGAAGTCAGAAAAAGAAACATACCAGGTATGGCCTGCCCAGGGATCAGAAGCATAGGAACCAAGAAGACCATCTGTCATTAAACCAGTAAGACCATTCTTCATCCAGCCCCTGTTTTTAAAATATCTTTCAACTTTTTCAAATACATCACTCTCAGGTCCAATTATTCCTGCCCTTATAAGCATTGAAGGCCCATCAGCAAAATAAGGTCCAGGCGGTGGATATGATTCAGGAATACCAAGATAATTTGGTATAAAAATCTCTTCTCTACCTTCCTGTTGTTTTATTATATCATCTAAAATCTTTGTAAAACATTCTTTGTAATCATCCACCTGCATCTTAATATCCTGCGCAAAATCGTCCTTAAAATACAAAAACATATCTGCCATTTTACTTAAACCCATAAGGTTCACTGCATCGGTTATTCCCCATGCCTGAACAGTTAATCCCCAATCATGAGGTCTTCCTGCAGGAAAAAGGCCATTTTCACTTTTCATTCGTCTGTTTTTTATCCAGTTATAGCCATCAAGTATTGACTGACGCCAGAAATTAAAACAATCTTTATTCCCGGTTGCAATAATGTGTTCTGATAGCCCAAAAAGTACTGCGCCTGTAATATTTTCCCATTGTGCTGATAAATATGAATTAAACCTTCCTTTTTCTGATCCCTGTTTTTCTTGATGTTTTAAGAAAAACCTGTATCCTTTTTCTGACCAGTTATAAAGTCCGAGCATGTCAAATGCAATGAGAAATTCAATTGCCTCTGTTGGCCAAACGCCAGCCCATCTTCCACCCTGTCTCGGCCGTGCAATATCGCCCTCGTCCTTCACAAACATCTGAAAACACTGACATATAAGCGATGCAAGGATTGGTTTTGCCCAGTCATTGTTCTTTATATCAGGCAGGAAAACAATCTTGTCGAGTTCTTCCTGCCATCTTGAAACAGTATTTTTTCTTTCAAAACTATGCCTGGATGCTGAAGGAACAGAATTTTTTGAAGTATCAGACATCACAAAATAATAAGAAACAATATTAAACGGTTCTATGTCTCTGCTTATCTCAAGATAATTTTTAGCAAAATTATTTTCTGGATTTATTGAAACCCAATTTGCTTTTGTGCTTCCATCAAAAGAAAAAAGGATTTTTTTTCTTTCATCTACCAAACAGTTATTCTGAAAAGAAAAATCGTTTTTTACCATGTCCCAGTGTTCAAGAAGCGGATGATAATTAGCATAAAAATCTCCTGTGATTCCATATAAATGTCTATCCTCACCTGTTCTTGCCATTAATCCAATGGTTGATCTTTTTTTAACACCAGAAAAATTTGTTATAGTAAGCCGTACAAAAACCTCTGGATTTTCTTCCCAGGTAGTAAAACATTCAATAAAATATTCAATCTCATCAAAGGTCGTTTTCAAGCAATGTACAGGGATTCCATCACTTCTCACAATAAATTCTGATTTCTTCCAATCAGGCGAAACCGCTGATTTCCCAAAAAGAAATCTCATACCCGTTGCATTAAAAAATCCTGTACCCTGTATAGGGTCTACTTCTGAGGAAACAATCTTAAAATCAGGCCATATTGTTATTAATTCTCTTGCCTCTGGTGGATGAAGATACATCTTTATTGTCTTTGGCTTCTCCCACATTTTGTTCTCCTTACTTAGAGGTTTGATGTATTGAATTAGGTTATGTGAAAAAATTTCCTGACGAAAGTATTTTAATTCTAATTTAAAAAAAATCAATCCTTTTAAATTAAGAAACCAGATTTTTCATTTTATATTTGGCATTTTTCAAAGGTAGAATTTTCACCCTGAAGATCTCTTTGTCTGCAGGATTTTCACACTACCAATAATACCTGAGGGCTTTGGCTTTCCTTCGAGCATATTAAAAAGAGAATTTGTTATCTTTGCCATAATCTTGTTTTCCCCTTTTTTCAAAGCACCTGTAATCTCAACCTCAGGCGGATTCCAAAAAATATTACCTACCTTTTTCCCGTTTATCTCAATCTCCGCAATATCATAAAGATTATCAATTCTCAAGAAATATCTACAGTTTTCGATATTATCAATGTTAAAACTCTTACGATATATTGCACTGCCTGAATAATATGGAAACCCTGCATCAGTCCAACTGCCTGCAATCTTGCAGGGTTTAATTCCTGCCTTAATTTCAGCGCCCATGCCCATATCACCTGTTTTCTTAACAATAAAATCACCAAAAACCCTCATTGGCTCGAGTAATCCATCTTCAGGTGTCTTAACATCAACAAAAACAGATATTGTTCTTACATCCGGGGTGTAGAATGGCTTTTGTTTTCTAAAATACTGCGTAATATCAACGATCATATTCATTATGTCATATTTCTTACACTGTCTTACTTTATCAAGGGGTATTTCCTGCTCATCAATAAAAATCCTGTATTTGCCCTTGATTGATGATTTCTCCCAGACAAGTTCCATTTTTTCAGGTTCACCATAACAGAAAAAATTGATTTTATAACACAATGTTGAAGGATATGAAATATCAAAATCATTTTCAAGCCATCTGATATTTGTTTTTGAAAGATCTTTTATCCTTCCTGCGGGTGTAGGCGGTAGAACTGGATGACCAATATTTTTATACCTCTGCTCAGCATCAAAAAATTCATCTATATTTTCCCTGACTATATTCCACAATCCTAGATAAAGAACATTATCATCACAAATCTCAAAATCCCACTCGTCAAGATTGCACAACTGATGTTTTTCAAGGATAAATGACGGATTCAACAAATTTTTTCCACTGCCACTCACAGCAAAAATAGATTGGGATGACTGAAGAATAATCCTGAAATTACCTAATTCTCCGCCAGTGGCATATCTTTGACCTGTTGAAGAATCCCATAATTCAAGTTGTTCTTTATCCCTAAGTTTTACTGAAAAATCAGCGATTTCCTCTCCGCAATTAGCAAAGAAATAGATTGAGCAATCCTTTCCTTTTCTTGCTGAAACAAACACATCCTCGCAATTAGTACCGTGTAATTCAACAAGTGGTGGAACAAACTCTTCGAGAACATTTTTAATTTTTTGAGATTCTTTTTGCCTTTGTTTTTCATCAAGATATGCAATATTTTCTGGTATTTCTGGACTTATTAACTCTGTTTTGACTCCTTTAATTTTTTCCCCGAGGAATAAAACCTTTCCACCATTTTCTGAGAATTCCTTTAATTTTTCTACAAGATTGTCTGGCATATATCGAAGGGGTGGAACAACAAGTGCATTATACTTCATTTTTCCAATAGTAAATGTTCCATTTCCTACTTGTGCCTTGACAAAATCGATATCATCAACAAAATCAAACTGTCTTTTATTATGGACAAGGAGATTATTGATAAAAACAAAAGAATCGCTTATCTCCTTTGCCTTTTCTCTATATGCCGGCAAAAGATGCCAGAGCGAACAGGTTGGATATAAAAGTGCAAACTCAACAGGATAATCAAACCTCGTAAGCATATAGCAAACTCTTCCAATGTATTTACTGAATTCTTCATAATACTGCCAGTAGGTTGTCTGATAAAACTGAGATGGACATGCCTCTTTCTTTCTGTGTCCATCAATCGAATAATAAAATCCATGAGGGGTTATAAGATTTACTCCAAGACACATCATAAAATCAGCAATCTTTTTCATCTTTGATAAGGTAAAATCCCATTCTTCAAGAGCAAAGCATTCTGCAATTACCCTTTGCCTTGCCTGTTGTCTTGCCACAGAACTTATAAGTTTTGGGCCAACATTTATAACAGGATATTCATTTGTCCCTATTCTCGATGTAATAATATCTGTTCCAGGAATTTGAAATGATTTTGCAAGTTGCATTAAATCTCCAAGATAGACCACCCCAAGGTCGGGCTCTTCTTCAGGACTTACATGTCCTGTAAACGAAATTTTATTTTTTTCACACCATTTTGAGATTCTATCAAAAAACGATTCCTTAAGCATTTTGGTAAGAACATCCCAGTAATCAAAACGGATTTTTCTTTCTTTTTCAGAATCCCCATCAACAAGCATATAAAGATAGTCAACAATACTATATCCCTTAATCTTTTTGAAATAATCAATAAACTTTGAAGACCAGGGAAGCCATCCAATCCATTTTGGTTCATCAGTAAAAATTCCAGGGATTGTTTTCCCAAAGTATTTACCTAAATCTTTTTTGTACACCTCGTGAGTTTTCTGGATAAAATCATCAACAGCATCACTGTTTAAGAGATCAACGTATGCTCCCCATGGCCCCCAATAGGATGTTTCATAACATTCAATAAAAGAAATAATTTTCCACTTACCTTCAGGACAATTCCAGACAAGACGGTTTTTTATACCTGTTGCATCAGACCTCCAGTGGGGAAACGTATCTGCAGGCATTGAACCATAATAGGTATTATATCTTCTGATATATGCCCATTCTTCCCTTACAGGACCTGCAAATTCAGTAAGATTTATAATCTTTTTGTTTTTATCTGTTTCCTGTGGAACTGCAAAGATTGCAATGATATGTCCTATTGGCAGGTCAAATTTTATTTTTTCCCCACCATGAAAAATTTGCGTCTTAACATTAAGCGTTCTTGACCTGTATTCTGGATGATGATAAATAACCTTACCACCAGCAGCACCACTCGGATAAGGATCCTCATCATACAGCCATGCTTCAATCCCATGTTTTTCTGCTTCCTCAACCATTAACCTTATTTTTTTTCTGAACTCAACTGACATATATGGAGTAAGAAGCCCTGGCCTCGGATGCATAAAAAAACCCCTGAGTCCTTTTTCTTTTATTTCCTTCACCTGCCACATCAGTTCATTATCTTGGAGTTCATGATTAAGAAATAAAAATGGCACTGGCCTGTACTCAACAGGGGATTTGCTAAAAACATCAAAAGAAAATGTATCTTTTTCCATATTCTTCTCCTCGCTGGTTTTTCAGATTGCCACCATACATGGCTAAGTATTTAACAGTGCTTTTATTTGTTTTTTTCAATAGTTTCAAAGTTTCTATAGATCTTTCTAAATCCCCCTTGCCCCCTTTTTTGAAAGGGGGAAGAAAGGAAGAGAACCTTTTTCAAAGGGGGAACTTGTGGCTAAGGAATAAAACAGGAAACGACTTAGTGAGAACATTTTATATTTTATACTCTGGAATTTCTTATTCCTTCATCTATCCTTTGTTAATTCTGGATATTCATCCAGAAGATAATCTATCTTTCTTTTTGTCTCAGGAGAAATTCGAAAAGAACAATCACTAACTGTCTCTTTAATCTGATCTGGTTTTCTTGCACCAACAATTGCACCGGTTACCACTGGATTTGCAAGAACCCAGGATATTGAAAGCTGGCCTGTTGTCATATTCAAGGAATCAGCAATTTTCTTAAACTCATCAAAAAATTTGCAATATATTGAATGTTTTGTTGTAAGTTCAGGAAGTTTCCTTCTCCAATCATCTTTTCCCATTTTAGAGATTCTTTCACTGTCAAACTTTTCAGCAAGAAGTCCATAATACATTGGACTATAACATATTACTCCTACATTGTTTTCTTTACACCATGGAAGGATTTCTTTTTCTATCTCTCTTCTAAATAAACAATAAGGCGGTTGAATAGAATCTGGTAACCTGATTTTTTTTATTCTTTGAAGTTGGTCAATGTTAAAATTTGATACCCCAATTGCTCTGATTATTCCCTCATCAACAAGTTTAACCATTTCTAACCATGCTGGCTCAACCTCGTTATCGGGTCTTGGCCAGTGTATCTGCATTAAATCAATCCTATTAACCCCAAGACGCATCAAACTCTGCTGGGTTTCCTGTCTTACTGTTTTCCCTGAAAGTCCATCACCGAGAACACCTTTTTCGTCCCATGATTTACCAAGTTTTGTAAAAATAAATGGTTTTTCTTTACACTGCTTTACCGCAGTTCCAACAATTTTTTCTGAATGACCAAGTCCATAGGCAGGCGCTGTATCAACCCAGTTAATCCCAAGATTAATCGCCTGTTTTATTGTTTCAATTGACTGTTCATCATCCTGCGCACCCCAGGAATGACTATACCCCGAACCGCCAATAGCCCATGTTCCAAGCCCAACAATTGTTATTTCCATATCTGATTTTCCAAGTTTTCTTTTAATCATTTCTCACCTCGATTTTCAAGCCGTGTACCTTTTTTCCATTCTTCTCTCATTTCAACACCCGCCCCCAGAATTAAAAATGGTTTTGTTTCGTATATCGGAGTATTTCCTTCTTTCCTCCACCATAAGGTCCTTCTTGTCGGACCAAAAAGAACAGAAGAAGAACTTGTTAAAGTCCAGTTTGCCTCCCAATCAAGACGGTGCCCTTTTTCACCTGCAAGACATATTCTATCAGGAAATGGCACTGCATGATCAAGCATAATATTTGCAAGCCCTTCAAGTGTTGGGATACTTTTTGCCTCGTTTTCTACAAGATACAAAAGTCGTATATACCTTTTTTCGCAACCAGCCCAGAATACATAATCAGGATTGTCGACAGGATCAAAACCCCTTAGTTCAAAAGATATTTTATCCCTTTCTTTTTTGAATGCGTTCATTTCAGGAGTAAGATAACTACAGGCAGTTACTGCTGAAGCACCATTTTCAGGCCATCTTACACCCATTCTACAGTTTGATTTCTCAATTGCCACTGAATTCATTTCAGTATCAGCAAAAACTAAATTACCAGGACCAAAAAATTCTCTGTATCTATAAAGAAAATCAACAAAGTCAGTCAGTTTCTCAATATCTTCTGGCATAACCTCAAAAACATCAACAGGAAAAATATCTTCTGGTTCTTCATCACACAAAACAGCAGATGACGCACCCCCTACCTGAGTTATTTTTGTAAATAGATTGCCTGATGGACCCTTTTCAGGTGGATTGAATTTTTGAAATGGCCTGACAATATCATCAAGATTTTGCCCTGCCATAGGTCCTTCAATGCCATGTCCAAACCAGACACCAGTACATTTTTCTTTTGGGGCCGACTTTCTTACATACCTTGTGTTTAATCTTCTACTGACAAACCAATACCAGTTAAAATTATGAGCCATCATCCATTCATTTTTGCATCCATCAAGAAAACCTTTATGTTCTTCTCTAACAACATCCACCCATATTCTGCATTCAGGAAATTTTGTTAAATCTAAACCAGCATTCATTCTCTGTCTTTCAAGATTCAAAACCTCCTGTTTATAATCAAGATCTGCAGAGGCAGGATAACTCTTTCTTGCCCAATCCATCACGCTTTCAGCCATCATAACCCACTGAGGGTCATTTGCAGCCAGTTCACCTGCTTTTTTACCTCTTATATATGCCTGTTCTACACTTAACATATTTTCCTCTCCTCATCTTACTAACCATGAAAACTTTTTTAACGCACCAGAATGCAAAATCTCAATATCAAGATCCCATTTCCCTGTTATTTCATTAATTGATATTGGCCTTCCAATAATATAACCATCACTGTTAATACTTATTATCTTATCAGATTCAATATCTCCTTCAGGATCTTTACAAACAATGCGAGCAAGAAATTCGCCTTTTACTATATTCCCTCCTGACTCTGGTAAAATTTTCAGGTAAAGAAATTCTCCTTTCTCATAAGAATCTCTTCCCTCAATCTCAATTGTTTCAGGAAATTTTTCATACAAACCAATAAATCTTCCTGAAAGATCCTCAACATCACAATCAAACTCAATCCACGAATCTCGCCTTCTCACAGGAAATCTTTCATATGTAATAAGGTCAACCACAAGATTTACTTCATACTCTGGATTAAAAACACAAACTGTTGTTTTCTCTGGTTTTCGTGAGTGATTAACAATAGTTACACACTTAAATTCATTGTTGCTCAATAAACTTGCCTCAACAATGATATTTTTACTTATGCAGTTTGGAAATATTTTTTCTCTGTTAAAAAAGATATCCTGAAATTTTTCTATTAAAAGAGATTCTCTTCTTTTATCATCAGAAATAAGTATATCAGTATAAATTTCATCAAGGTCCCCGGTTAAAAGATATACCTTTCCATTACCATAAGAAGCAGTTTTTATCTTGATACTTCCAAAAAGATTTTCACAGTCAAAATTAAGTTGTTCATCAAAAAAATCAATTCTGTCTCCATTCTGATTATAAGAGGGTATCCTGTCCATAAAAAGCACACCTCCATTTTTAACAAATCCTCTTATTTTTTCTATTGCATCAGCATGAATATAATCAGTCGCGAGAAGTGCAATTGCTTTGTAGTTATCCATTAAACCTTTTGCCACAAACCGTTCATCAATAACATCGCATTCTCCAAAATATCTAAACATAAACTCATAAGAATTAAAAGGAGTATAACCAGATGGATACCATTTATTAAATGGCCTTTCTTCTTTGTGATAAAAACCAATACCAACATATCCTGGCGGTAGTTTTTTGGGTTGAGGATTTATAACCCAGTTAGTATGAGGATAAAACATCGCAAGTTTAGATGATGGTTTATTCAGTTTTTTAAGAAGTGGAGATGCATTTCTTATCCTTTTCAGTTCCCTGCCAAAAATATCCCATCTTTCCTGTCTTAAACCAAAATTAACAGAAAAAGTTGGTTTATACATTAGATGAAATGTCTTTGCATTCTGGCCTATGGCAGTATACAAAATCTCACAGGGCGCTTTGATTGGTTCAATGTCATGGGGATAATCTCTATCATCTGTCTGAATAAAAAAACCCAGTTGTTTTCTATAATATGCCGCAATGTTTCTATATCTTGCAAAGGCAAAATGAAACTGATGGAACATCGCTTTTTCAGCAGCGGCAAAATGGGCATACATATAATTATAACAGTCAAACTCAAAGGTATCACAGTAAGGAAACCACTTTACATCATCAGTAAAACTAAAATGTGTTGAGTATTGACCTGCTCCAACAAGAGCAAAAACATGATTTGCCTGAACCCTGCTGCGATAACTTAAAACAGCATCATAGGTATCCTTGAATGCCTTTTCATAATAATCACCAATAAAATCAAAAAAATCATACCTTTTTTTACCATGGACATCAGTTATTTCAGACCATTTCGGCATTTCATAGCCATATTTTTTTCTGAATGTCTCAAGGCAAATATTACATCTGCAGATATTGGCAGGTAATGCATGTGGCTCATCCCATATCTCCATACTCAATAATGCTGGAATTTTTTCAGCACGTTCTATAATTGGCTTTACATAGTCAAATGTTTTTTTTCTAAACTCATCTGTTAACACACAGGGAATATTTGGGTTTTCTCCTTCTTCCATATACCAGGGACCATGGTCAACAAAACAGGACAGTCCTGTATATTCACCCCATAGATAAAGTTTATGTTCAAACTGAGTAAGAAACCTGTAATAAAGAATATTTCTTTTGTATCTATCTGGAATCTTACCCTTAATCTGTTCAGAAATAACACAGTTAAACCCCTTATTAACCCTGTCAAGAACCTCCTCGCGGATTCTTGTCTCTGTTAGTCCGCTTATATTCACGGGAGCAACAAAAATAAGATCCTCAACTGGTTTAATGTGAACAATTGCAAATGGATATTCTGCATAAAATGTTTGAGAATGTGTTATTCCTGTTACTCTTAAAACATATCTTCCCCGTCTCCATAAAGGAATCTGATATTCAAAGATGTAGGAACTCCCCGGATTAATATCCTGTTTTTGAAAAACAATGCTTCCTTGTGGGTCTTTAATCTCGAGAACAAGTTTTTCGAGTTCAGGCGGCTGGGGTAAAATTTCAAACCTCAGTTTTTGTCCAGGCATAAAAACATATTCTTCTTCAAGATTTTTTATTTTAATATAACAGGCCTGCTTTATTGATATAACAGTATCTCTTCTATGTAAAACTGGCTCATAAGGATCCAATCCAATATTTTTGTAGTCCCTGTTAACATCCTTTCCATACTGAACGGTTAGAGAAAATTTATACAATTCTTCAGGGGGTAAATTTAATATTACAGGCATCCTGACTAAAAATTTAACCCTGTTGTTTTTTATTTCAAGGTTTTTTTTAAGCACAGATACTGAAAATTCGACAGTTCTGCCATTTGCCTGTTTATCAAAATCATTGGCATAAACCTCTAATTGTGCTCTTTTTATTTTTTCTTTTGTTGGTTCTAACTCTGCCTTTATTTCCAATTGCCTTGATTTTCTTTGCTGCTTTACCGAAAATGACTTAATAGTAATCTCTTTTTCTTTTTTCAAAAGCCACATAATGATATTTCTCATAAAGTCATCGTAATCACTATGCTCAAAAAAACTTGTCTGGTCAATAATACCCTTTAGATTATCATAATCAGGAATCGCTGTTATTGCAGAAACCCTGCCGTTTGCATATTTCCCAAGAACAACAACAGGAAGGTTCCCGCAGGTTGCCACCACAGTCGCATCCTTTTTTGGTTTTAACTGATGCATAACCGAAATTGTTCCCATAGTCGAGGAAAGACCCTTACAAACAGGATGCTGTTTATTTAATTTCACATTCTGAGATTTAACCAAATTTTTATCTTCAATATCCACAGGAATGGAGATTCTCGCTGAATTTTCTGGAAAATTTATTTCAACTGGAAGAATACTCCCAAGAATATGATATGTTCCATCACTTTTCTCAAAGGTATATGCTCCACCTGTAAAAATCATTGCGCCGCCATGTTCAACATAAGAAATAAGATTAAGTTGTTCTTCTGGAGAAAACTCACAAACATCAACACCTGAAACAATAATAAGGTCATAAGCAAGCAATCCTGTTCTTCCCTGAAATGTTCTGTCTATTCTTTTTGGTAATGAATAAGTAAAGGGAAGGTTTTTCCTTATGTAATAACTTTTTCTAACCCTCATCGGAAAAGGAAGCGAACCAATAATCTCATCAAAATAATATCCTGCCTGATTTGCCTGTTCAATAACAAGTGCTTCTCTGATACCATGTGGATCCATATTAAATCTCCATTTTTCAAAATTTTAGACGATGATAATTTATGTTAATACGTATACATTGTCAAGTAAATGAAAGAATCAAGAAATAATAAAGAAAAACTAATTCAGAAGAAATTATTCTTATTATTTCCTTATTTCACAAGGTCTCATAAACTCTTAGTTTTTCCAATACTTTAATACAGAAATCCCCGCCATATTTAACAATATCTTCAGTGATAATAATGATAAATGTTGAAATACTAACACAGATGCTATAAACTTTATAAGGAAATAATTGAATAGTGCTAAGCATACCCTGCAGAGGATAATTATAATTTTGTAATGGAAAAATCAATTGATTGGTTAAATTTTTAACAATTTTTTCCAATAGGGGGGAAGATGGAAGAGATTTTGCTTTTACCTGTACCGAGAAAAATAAACATAGAAAAATCTATTTGCAGGATCCCTTCAAAACCAGGATTTTTTATTTCTGGTGTTGAACAAAATATTGATTTCTTTACTAATTTTATAAAGGAAACCACAAAAAAACATACAGGAAATATGTGGAAACAAACAGAAACATCTCCCAGCGCATTTCTTTCAGTTATATGTGATTCATCCTGTGGCATAGAACATCAGGGATACAAGATTATAATCTCTAAAAATTCAATAAAGATTGAGAGTTCAGATGCTTCGGGTGCATATTATGGATTATGCACACTTAAACAGATTCTTATGCAGAAAAACAAAAATCTTCCTGTATTACAGATTTATGATTATCCTGATTTCAGCCGAAGAGGGGTTATGATAGATATATCAAGAAGCAAGGTTCCAAAAATGGAAACTCTTTATAATTTAATCGATCTTCTTAGTTCCTGGAAAATCAACGAATTTCAACTTTACACTGAACATACCTTTGCATATAAGGGACATGAAATTGTCTGGAAGGATAAATCCCCTGTAACCCCTGAGGAAATAAGAAACCTTGATGATTTTTGTAAAAAAAGATTTATTGATCTTGTCCCAAATCAGAATAGTTTTGGCCATTTCCAAAGGTGGCTACAACATCCTAAATATAAGCACCTTGCTGAAGATCCTGACAACCCATATACACTATGCCCTACTGACCCTGGTTCTATTGAGTTGCTTGATGAATTATACGGTCAACTTTTACCAAACTTCTCGAGCAAGTACTTTAATGTTGGTTGTGATGAAACAGTTATAGGAAAAAGAAGCGCCCCTGCTGTTAAGGAAAAAGGCGAAGGCAGGGTTTATCTTGAATTTCTTTTGAA
>MWDQ01000093.1 GCA_002070645.1 candidate division TA06 bacterium ADurb.Bin131 | reverse complement strand
CTGTGTATCTTTTCTTAATGGTAAACTTACAACACATATCTTTACCCCTGACTTCTTATCCTGCCTTTTTAATACCAATGAATTTTTATTATACATTTGTTACCTCGTTGAGTGTATATGAATGATGTCTCCATCTTTTACTATTCCTGTTTTTCCTTCACTTCTCACAATCCCTTTTTCCCTGCAGGAAGAAAGGGAACCTGTAGAAATAAAATCATCAAATCCAACAGCATCTGCTCTGATAAAACTTGCTGCAATGTCCGTGTGAATTGCTGCCGCTGCGTCAAGCATCGTTGAACCAACAGGCAAAAGCCATACCTTTGTTTCTTTTCTATCGACTGTATAGAATCTTAAAAGACCTGTTGCTATTAAAATCTGGCTCGAAAATAGTTCAATGTCTTCTTCTGAGTGTTTGTTCACATCTATCCTGCATAATTCAAGATTATAATCTTTACATTTTTTTTCGAGTTGCTCTTTTGCAATGTGTCCATTCGCAATAACAAAAAACCTTTTTGCGGTTATCATACCGAGAGAAACAAGAAATGTATTTTGTTTTTTATCAAAATCTTCAGAAGAAAGAAACCTTTCTTGTTCAAGAATACCCTGGCATTTCTTTAGTATACGTTCTTCCTCCTCATTTTTTTCTCTTTTGCCATGCAAAATTTCCTGTTGCCTTTTTTCTAAGAGATTTCTTAATCTTTCCTGATCTCTATACACCATCTCGAGATAAAGAGAATCAAGTTCATTACAGGGATTTTTGCCTTCTGTAAAGGCATTAACCACAAAGGCAATACGATCAGATTGAGAGGCAATTTCGATTGTCTTCTCATCTAATCCCGTTGTTTCCGGGCATCCTTTTATATCGATAAAGGTTATCTCTGGCTCTGTGGCTTTCTGAGGTTTTATTAGTTCTACAATTGTCTTCAGTCGTTTGTCTGGCATTTTTACTGTGGTTATAGAAGGTTTTAATGGATCAAAACTCTCGTGGCGTTTCCCTGAGAACAGAGATACGAGTGTTGTTTTTCCGCTACCAGTATAACCGAGTAATCCTATTTTCATTTTCCTTCCTTATGTAGTTTTTCTGTACGGGTTTGTATTTTACAACAGGTCAGGCGAAAGTCAAACTGAAAGAAAATCTAAGGATATACCAATGGGTTAATGTTGAAACCACGATGAAATTATTTCTTTAAGGACAAAAGGTACAAGGATAAGAAAACAGTGAATCTCAGCCAATATCGAAATACCAAAATACTGGTTTATCAGTTTTATGTTTTTAATGTTCAAGAAATTTGGTGTCCATCTTGGGGTTTCTGACATATATCTGAGATATTCTTCGCCGTATAATTCTTTTAGCCTGGTTTCTTCATAATGAACCACAAGAGAATACACAACTGCACACCAGACAATCGTGACAGGAATAAGCCATAATAGTTCTGATAGAATAGTTGCACTCAGACATATTAATGTGTTGCCAATGTAAATAGGATTTCTTACAAAAGAGTATGGACCTGTAGTGGTAAGGTGTCTGCGAATATCCAGGCGGTAATGTATATGTTGTTGTGCCCATATACGAAGAGTAAATCCGAGGATAAATGTTAATATCCCGAGTGGCCAGATCAGCCAGTCATTTTCTATTTCATGAGAAAAAGAAAAAATCGCAAACAATAAAGGAGGACTAACTAAAATGCCTCTAAACTGATAAGCACGCTTGAAGATTGTCATTTCTTATCTCCTGTAGTATTACCAAAAATTATCCTTTTTTGAAACCTTAGATGAGAAAAACTCCTGAAAGATTATAACATGTAAAGAAAACCAGTATAAAATATGCATTAAAGGTATACAGCATAAAATTACTGTGTTATAATCATAACAATTCAATAGATCTTGAAGGTTCTGGATAAATTTGTAAGGAAAATAATATCTTGGAAGGGAAAATTCCGTTTGAGATTAATGATCAATTTAAGAAGGCGATTGATCTTTTAGAAAGTGGGAAGAATCTTATTTTAACTGGAAGGGCTGGAACCGGAAAATCAACCTTTCTTAATTATTTCTGTCAAAACACAAAAAAGCAGTTTGTTCTTCTTGCTCCAACAGGAGTTGCTGCTGTTAATATAGGTGGCCAAACAATCCATTCTTTTTGTAAATTTAAGCCAGGTGTTACATTTGATGAAGCAAGAAATTCTGGTAAGAAATCCCAAAAAAATAAGATGTATCAACATCTGCAGATTTTAATTATTGATGAGATTTCAATGGTTCGTTGCGATCTTCTGGATTGTATTGATATTTTTTTGAGAACAGCGAGAAAAAATAATTTGCCATTTGGCGGAGTACAGACTTTTTTTGTTGGGGATCTATATCAACTGCCTCCAGTTGTAACCAGCAATGAAACGAAAACCATAGATGTTATCTATGAGACCCCGTATTTTTTCTCCTCAAAGGTAATGCAAGGATTTTCGTCTGAGTTTATTGAGTTTGAAAAGATATACAGGCAGAAAGATCAATATTTTATTGAGCTTTTAAACGGAATAAGAAATAAAACCATTTCTGATGAAATGTTAGAGGCGTTGAATTCAAGATTTATGCCGGATTTTGATGAAAACAAACATCCTGAATATATCTATCTTGCTTCAAGAAATGCACAAGCAGAAATGTTGAATGAAAAAAATTTGAATTATCTGCCAGGAAAAGTCCAATTATATCCGGCTTCAGTTGAGGGTAATTTCAGTTCTGAATTTTTTCCTGCGCCGGCAAATCTAACACTTAAAAAAGATGCAAGAGTGATGCTCTTAAACAATGATAGCAAGGGCCGTTGGATAAATGGAAGTTTGGGCTGGGTGAAAAAAATGGAGCAAGATTTTATAAATGTGGCTCTTGATCAAGGTGGGAAGTTTGATGTGTACCCATATCTGTGGGAAATTTATGAAGGTTTTTTTGATGAAAGAGAAAAAACAATAAAAAGAAGGACAATTGGAAGTTTTCTTCAAATACCGGTTCAATTAGCATGGGCGATTACAATTCATAAAAGTCAGGGAAAAACCTTTGATAAGGCGATTGTTGATATCGGAAAAGGTACATTTACACCTGGACAGGTTTATGTTGCTTTAAGCAGGTGTCGCAGTCTCGATGGGTTGGTTTTGAAAAAAAGAATTGAGAAAAAGCATATCTGGTTAGACAGAAGAGTTGTTAAATTTATTACTCAATATCAATATCAAAGGTCAGAACAGAATTTTTCTTTTGAAGATAAGGCTTGTCTTGTTAAGAAGGCAATCAAGGAAAAAAGAAGAATGAATATTGTTTATCTGAAGGCAAGTGATGAAAAAAGTCGCAGGGTAATCCTGCCAAAAAGAATCTATGAAACAGAGTATAATGGGTATGCTTTTACTGCGGTTGATGCTTACTGTTTCTTAAGAAAACAAAAACGAGTTTTTAACCTTAAGAGGATTTTGGAAATGAGGATTATTGATTCCTGAAGGAAGTCTTTTATTATGACTTTTTTATAGAGGAGAAACTATGGATAGAAAATGGTGGGAAAAACCTGTAAGAATGATTCGTCGTGATTATCTCAATGATTTTGCCTGTTTTTTTAATGCTGATATGGATAAACTTGCATGGGAGGCAAGGTATCTCTGGAAGGCAAACTGTGAGTGGATTATGGCAACACCTGGTTGTTCCCCTGGGACAGGTCATCTAACACTTTTTAATTCTGATAGATTTGAAAAATTTCCTGGTACTGGATCAAGGGATATTTTAAGGGAATATCTTCCTTATGCCCGTAGACATAAGATTCATATTATTGCATACATAAATATGCACTGGTACAGTTATGACTTTGCAAGCCAGCATCCTTCATGGGAGCAATTACTCGAGGATGGCACACCTTATGGAAGAAAACATCCACTTTATGGTAATGGAACAACCTTTTGTGTAAACAGTCCCTGGAGGGAATGGGCATTTGATATGATTCAGGAGGTTATGAAAACAGGTGTTGATGGTTGTTTTCTTGATGGACCTGTAATATATCCCGGAGCATGCTATTGTAAATACTGCAGGGAAAAATTTAAGATGTTTTCGGGTGAGAACATGCTCCCAATTTTCTCTGATTGGAAGGATCCCCTGTGGAAAAAATTTGCTGAGTTTCGTTCACAAAGTTGGGCTGATTTTATGAAGGATGCTACGAATGCCGCAAAAAATGTTAACAGCGAGGCAGTAATGTTTCTCAATGGAGGTGCATTTAATTCTTCAAACATTCTTCTCGGGTATGATGCTGAAAGAATAGAAAAATTTCAATCATTTACAGGTGCAGAAGATTTTTTCCATTGTACACAGGCGTATCATAGCCCATACACTTCTCTTAATCTTTCAAGATTTCTTTCTGCGGGTAAAAACCCGTCTGTTGTTTTTACTCATCACGCTCTTTCAACCTGGCATTATGTTCCACTTCCAGAGGCAGAAGTTTCGACTGCTCTTGCCCAGGCAACAGCAGGTGGTTCTAATACTTGGTTTGCGATATTCTATCTTGCGATAAAAAATAGCAAAAGTGATGCAATAGTTGGCGTTAAGAAAACAGGAGGGTTAATAGCAAAAAATGAGAAATACCTCGAGGGAAGTGTTTCAGCGGCTGAAACAGGTGTTTTAATTTCAAACAGGACACTTTATTATTATATCTCTAAACACAGCGGGCTTTGTCGTGAAACTGGTTCTGGAAAAGAACAAGGACTTATTTTTGATACTGGTTCAGATGAATACCTAAAGGATATTGATAAACGAAGGGAGATATCTTGCGGAATATTGGATAATGAGAATCGCGGCTGCCTTGATATCTGCAATTTTGCTCATATTCCTGTGCAGGTTTTATGGGATGGGTATATCTTAAAAGAAAATCTACATAGAATAAAGACACTGATTTTGCCGAATGCTGCATGCCTATCAGATTTACAGGTAAAAAACATAATGGATTTTGTATATGAAGGAGGTATATTATTTTCTGATTTTGAATCTGGTATGTATGATGAGTATGGTAATGATACAGATAGGAATGATTGGTTGAGATTTATTGGCATTGACAGGATATCTGGGGTCTTTAAACCATCGAGGGTTGAGGATTACATAGTTTTAACAAAAAAAGTTGGGAGTTTTGATAGTGGATTTTTTGTTCCGAGACCAGTCAATGCCCTTGCAATAAAACCAGTAAAAGAAGCCAGTATACTTGCGAATTACCTGAATCCTATAAATATGCCTTATACCCAGCCAAAAGGTATAAGTGAATTTCCAGCAGTTATTACAACAAAAAGGGGTAAAGGAAAGATTGTTTATCTTGCATCTCCGATGTTTGAAAGTTTTAATCTTTTTCACATAGATACCCATAAAAATCTTTTTTATTATTTAATAAGGGATACAGTACCCGGGGGATCTCAAATAGAAACAAATGCACCTGGCTCTCTTGCTCTTGAAATCAGAAGAACAGATAAAACTCTTTTAATTCATCTTGTAAATATTACCTCTGATATGAAAAGGCCTATGGGTACAATTGTTCCTCTATACAACATAAGTATCTCAATAAGGACAGATTTGAAAAATGCAAGGTCTCTTTCTTCAGGTAAGACGATAAAACTTAAAAAAATAAAAGGACGGACAACCTTTGTTATCCCTGAGGTAAATGAGTATGAGATAGTTCTTCTTTATTAATGTTTTCGTTTACTCCATATTTAGATGTATAATAATAATCAAACTTGCCATTTTTGTTGCTTGAAAAATAGAGAGAAAAAACATTGCAGGATACAGAATATTAAATCAGAAATCCAAAACGAAAAACAAGATATAGTTCATTTTGATTTAAAAGAGTAGAAAATATACAGGAAATTTCTGAGATTATTTTCTAACCTACGGAGGATGAAATGGGGAAGATTATTGTTGTATATTATTCAAAAACTGGAAACACTGAAAAAATGGCAAAAGAGGTTGTAAAGGGTGCATTAGAGGAAGGTATTGAAGTAACTCTTAAAATGGTTGAAGAAATAAACCCAGAAGATCTTACAGCGTATGATGGTATTATTGTTGGTTCTCCAACATATTTTGGGGCTCCTGCCTGGGAAATTAAGAAACTTTTTGATGATTCTGTAAAATATTACGGTGCACTTATAGGGAAAATTGGTGGTGCATTTACATCATCTGCAAATATTGCCGGGGGCAATGAAACAACAATTCTTTCTATTTTACAGATGATGCTTATCCATGGAATGATTGTTCAGGGAACAACAGAGGGAGGTCATTATGGTCCTGTTGCAATTGATTCTCCTGATGAAGGTGTATTGAAGGAATGCAGATATCTTGGGAAAAGGGTTGCTATTCTTGTAAAAAATATGAAAGGTGAAAAATAAAATGTCTGAGATAAACTATTCTAAAACAGTTCTTCTTCCAAAAACAGATTTTCCAATGAAAGCAGATCTTGCCAGAAGGGAACCTGATTTTCTTAAAAAATGGCAGGATATGGATATTTATAATAAAATTCTTGAAAAAAATAAAGGTAAGCAGACATTTATTCTTCACGATGGTCCCCCTTATGCAAATGGGCATATTCATCTTGGCACTGCCTTGAACAAAATTCTAAAGGATACAGTTGTTAAATTCAAATCTTTTCAAGGTTTCTATTCACCCTATGTTCCTGGTTGGGATTGTCATGGGATGCCAATTGAACATCAGGTTTTTCAGCAACTTAAATTAAAAGATAAAAATACAGTTGACATAGTTTCCTTCAGGAAAAAAGCGCATGACTATGCGATGAAATTTATGGCAATACAGAGGGCTGAATTTCAACGGCTTGGTGTTTTTGGGGATTGGGAAAATCCATACCTAACATTGAATCCAGGATATGAAAAAGCAATTATTGAAAATTTTGGAAAACTATTTGTTAATGGGTATATTATTCAAAGGTTTAAGCCGATATACTGGTGCTGGCATTGTCAGACAGCCCTTGCTGAGGCAGAGGTAGAATACTCAGATGAAACAAGTCCATCGGTTTATGTTAAATTTCCTGTAAAAAAGTTTTCAGTTAATCAAGACATAAAAGGTCCTTTGTATTTTCTTATTTGGACAACAACACCTTGGACACTTCCTGCGAATGTTGCAATTGCGGTTCATCCTCAACTTGACTACTCGATTATCAAAACTCAAAATGGAAATTTTGTTGTTGCAAGCACATTGGTTGAAAAGATTTGTGAGAAACTCAAATTTAGTTATGAGATAATCGCAAGGTTTAAGGGAAAAGATCTTGAACACACTGTATGTGCTCATCCATTTGTCGAGAGGGAGAGTCCTGTTGTTCTTGCTGACTATGTTTCTGATGTTGATGGAACAGGTTGCGTTCATACTGCTACCGGGCATGGAGAGGAAGATTATCAAACAGGACTAAGGTATAATCTGCCGGTTATTTCGCCTGTTGACGAGAAAGGCAGATTCACAGATGATGTGCCTGAATGGAAGGGTATGCTTGTTTTTGAGGCAGATCCATTAATTGTTGAAAATTTGATAAGTAGAAATATCGTTCTTTATACTGAACAATATCAGCATTCTTACCCTCACTGCTGGAGATGTAAAAAACCAGTTATATTCAGGTCTACAAAACAATGGTTTTTGAAGATTGACCATAAAAACTTAAGGCATACCTTACAAAGGGAGATTAAAAAAACAAGGTGGATTCCAGAAGAAGGCATGTCAAGGATTTCAAGTATGGTGGAACTTAGACCTGACTGGTGTCTTTCGAGACAAAGATTATGGGGAGTTGCACTGCCTATTTTTTATTGTGATGGTTGTGGTTTTCCAATCTGTAACGAACAGACCATAAGTAAGGTTGCAGATCTCGTTGGCAGGTATGGTTCTAATATATGGTTTGAAAAGGATATAATGGAGTTGATGCCTGAAAACTTTGTGTGCCCTGATTGTGGAAGCAAAGGTCCTTTTCATAAGGAAAAGGATATACTTGATGTATGGTTTGATTCAGGGGTAAGCCATCTTGCTGTATTGAAAAATCATCCTCAACTGAGATGGCCTGCTGATTTTTATCTTGAAGGAAGCGATCAGCACAGGGGATGGTTTCAAACATCTCTTATAACATCATGTGCGGTCGAAAATAGAGCACCATTTGAAATTGTCTTGACCCATGGTTTTGTTGTTGATGCTGAAGGAAGAAAGATGTCAAAATCCCTTGGAAATGTCATAACACCAGAACAGATTATAAAAAAATATGGAGCAGATATTTTAAGATTATGGGCTCTTTCAGAAAACTATCAGCAGGATATGAGAATATCTCAGAAGATTATTGATCATCTTGTAATTGTTTATAGAACACTTCGAAATACAATGAGGTTTATACTTGGTAATCTTAATGATTACGATAGTTCTGTACAGGTTGATGAATCTGATTTTCTCGAGGTCGATAAATGGGCAATTGCAAGGTTAAATCAGGTTGCCTATCAGGTAAAAAAATATTATGAGGACTGTTTGTTTCATAAGGGTGTTGGTGAAATTTTTGATTTCTGTAATATAGATATGTCTTCTTTTTATCTTGATTATCTGAAGGATCGGCTTTATACATATGGGAAAGATTCAACACAGCGGCGCGCCGCACAGAAGGTTCTTCATCAGATACTATCTTATCTTGTTGTAATGCTTGCGCCAGTTTTATCTTTTACATGTGAAGAGGCATACACATATCTTCCTATGAGAAAAAATGAGAGTGTTTTTCTCGAGAACTGGCCAGAAATTCAAGATTTAGATGATGGGTTATTAAAAAGATGGGAAAAGTTTTTTGAATTCCGGAAAATTGTTTTGAAACAGATTGAAGAAAAACGGGCCTCTGGAGAGGTTGGAAGTAGCCTCGAGGTAGAAATAGAGATAAAGACAGATTTAGAGTATAAAAAATTTCTTGAAAGCTTCCAGCCATATCTTACAAATCTTTTGATGGTTGCTGAATGCAAGATTAGTGAAAACAGTACTGATCTTGAGGTTACTGCGAGAAAAACAAATCTTGCAAAGTGCGCAAGATGTTGGATACATCATCCAACTGTTGGTAAATCTGATGAGCATCCTTATCTTTGCGAGAAATGTTTTTCAGTGGTTAATTCTATTTAACATGACTATGAACACAATATAAAGGAGGAAAATTGGATAAAAAAGATATACTGAATCTAATGAAGACAGATAGAATACAGTTTGTAGAACTATGGTTTGTTGATATTCTTGGACAATTGAAAACAATCACAATTATTCCTGATGAAATTGAAAAAGCACTGGATGAAGGCATTGGATTTGATGGTTCATCAATAGAGGGATTCGCAAGAATTTTTGAAAGCGATCTTATTGTAAGACCTGAGCCAGAAACATACCTTGTTCTTCCATGGGCAAAAGAGCCAACTGCAAGATTTTTATGTTCAATCTACACCCCAGAAGGTGATTTTTATGATGGAGATTCAAGATATGTGCTTAAAAGATATTTGCAGAAGATAGCAAGGCATGGTTATACAATGAATGTTGGTCCTGAACTTGAATATTTCTATTTCAAAAATTCAGAGACCCCAGGACTTCTTGACCAGGCAACATATTTTGACTTGATTCCTGCTGATATTGGTTCATCTGTTAGAAATGAAACAGTGTCAATGTGCGCAAAGATTGGGATAAATGTCGAGGCAGCACATCATGAGGTTGCGCCGAGCCAGCATGAAGTAGATGTTCGCTATGCTGATGCCCTTAAAATGGCGGATATGATGGTAACCCTTAAGATTCTTATAAAGCAGGTTGCGGCATCACACGGAATATATGCGACATTTATGCCGAAACCATTGTTTGGGCAGAATGGAAGTGGCTTTCATATTCATCAATCATTATTTAAGGACGGTAAAAATGCTTTTTTTGATGCAAGAGATCAAAATTATCTATCTGACATAGCAAGATCCTATATTGCGGGTATTCTTAAATATGTCAGAGAAATAACCGCCTTGTGTAATCAATGGGTAAATTCCTATAAACGACTTGTTCCTGGTTTTGAAGCACCTGTATACATCTCATGGGGCAGGAAAAACCGTTCTGCTCTTGTACGTGTTCCAATTTATAAACCAGGCAAAGAAAATGCCAGTAGAATTGAATTAAGAAGCCCTGATCCTGCCTGTAATATATATCTTGCTCTTACAGGTATCCTTGCTGCTGGTTATGCTGGAATAGAGGAGAACCTCGAACTCTCGCAGCCTGTTGAGACAAATATATACGAAATGCTGCCTGAAGAAAAATCCAGAAATAGTATAGAAACACTTCCGGGTAGCTTAATAGAGGCAATCCACGAAACAGAAAAAAGTACACTTGTAAAGGATGCACTTGGAGAACACATATTTACCAAGTTTATTGAGAACAAGAAAATTGAATGGGACAAATATAGAATCTGTGTGAGTCAGTATGAGATTGAGAACTACTTTCCCATTCTTTAATATTATTTGATATGCGATATATTCTGGATGGAAATAATATTATCAGGCATCCTTTGTGGCAAACAGATAGAGGAATTGATGATAGACAATCATTGGTTAATTACCTTAACAGTTATAGAAGAAATCATCCATCTGTTTCTTTTATAGTTGTTTTTGATGGATGGTCGGATATATCATACTCGTATCCAGGAATAAAAATCTTATGGTCCTACAATAATTCTGCTGATAATGTTATTATTGAGAAACTGCGTTCTCTTAACAAAAACACAATAGTTGTTTCAAATGACAATGAAATAAGAAAACATGCAAAGTTGAATGACTTCAAGATTATGAAGGTAGAGGAATTTCTCAACATAACAGACAAAATCAGAAAGACATCAGCAAAAAATTCACCTGAAGAAGTATCAAATAAAATATCTTATAGTAAGGTTCCAACCATAGAAAAGGAGTTAGAAAAGTACTATGAAAAAAATCCGCCAAACATCAGAATTAGAAGAACTCGAAAAAGATTTTAGCAGTTTATTCGATGATGAAGATAAGGCAAGGGAACAGGCATTAAAATTATCCAGGGAAATAACCAGATTTTCTTCTCAGGCAATCAAGAATATACACCATTTGGAATTTAAACAGGCAAAAGATTTTCTGGTAAGTGCTGAGAAGTCGCTGAAAAATGCAAAGAATATCCTTGTAGATTTTCCTGAGATTAGATATGCTGGTTTTATTCATAATGCAGAAAAAGAACTTATTGAGGGACTGATTTTTTACACTCTCATTATGGAAGATAAGATTTATATTCCTGATTTTAATGAATTTGATTATATAAGTTATCTTCATGGACTTTCTGAGGCAATGGGTGAATTAAGGAGATACATCCTTGATAGGATAAGGAAAAACGAGGTGAATAATCTCGAATATTATCTTTCTCTTATGGATGATGTTTATTATTTTCTTACATCATTTGATTATCCTGATGCTTTAACGCGTGGATTGAGAAGATCAGTGGATGTATTAAGATCACTTATTGAAAAAACAAGATCAGAAATTACCCTTGTTCTACAGCATAAATCTCTCGAGGAAAGATTAAAATGTCAGTGAATTATGCTTATTATCCGTATTATCTTTCTTTTGATGAGATTCCTGTCCCAAATTTTTGCACAACGAGGCATGGTGGGGTCTCTATATGGCCGTACCATTCGAGTAATTTAAGTTTTAATACAGAAGATAATCCTGAAAATATAAGGAAAAACCGTATTATTATATCAGAAAGATTAGGTATTCCTGTTGATAAATTTATATATCTTAATCAGATCCATACAGACAAGATTTACTATGCAAAGATATTTCACTGTGGAAAAGCATTAGAGATGCCATGTATTGATGGAGATGGATTGTTTACAGACGAAAAAGGGATTTGTCTTGTTGTAATGTTGGCTGATTGTGTTGGGGTTTTTGTTTATGATCCTGAGAAAAATGTTATTGGTGTTTGTCATAGTGGATGGAGAGGTTGTCTGCTTAATGTATGTGGAAAACTTGTGGAAAACATTGTTGAAAACTTTGGGTCAGATAAGGGAAACCTTATTGCAGGAATTAGTCCTTCAATATGTAAGAACTGTTATACAGTTGGTTGTGACATTGTGCAGAAATTCCCGGATTCATACAGCCCTTATGTGTTTCAGAATAAAAATATGTGGCATATTGATTTAAAAGGAATTATTACACGACAACTTAATGAAAAGGGTATAAGAAACGAAAACATTCTTAATTTAGATATCTGTACATATGAAAACACTCATATCTTTTACTCTTACAGAGCAGAAAAGGATACAGGAAGGTTTATTTTTGGAATATATTTACCAGAATAATAAACCCGGAGGTAGAAATGAAAGAAAAGTTTTTTTCACATAATAAGCCAGTGGTTGCTATAAGAGGCATTCATCTTGACCTTAAGGGTTTACCCCCTACCCCTGAAAGGTTATTTGAAGTACTGGATCTTGCATATGAATCGCGAATAAATTGTTTACTTGTAGAATGGGAAGATACCTATCCATGGAAGATATATCCTGAATTAAAAAATCAAACTGCCTATTCAACAGGAACTATCAGGAAATTTCTTGACAAAGCGAGAAACCTTAACATAGAAATAATTCCTCTTGTTCAGTCATTTGGTCATATGGAAAATGTTCTTTCTAAAAAAAGATTTAAGAATTTGCGAGAGGTTCCCGATAATGTAAGTGATCTTTGTCCTTTGAAAAAGGAAAGTCATGACACTATTTTGAAGATGATTAAGGATATTCTTACAACACATAAAAACATCAGGTACTTCCATCTTGGTGGGGATGAGGTTTGGAGTTTTGGTAGTTGTGAAAAATGCAAGAAGTTTGTTGAAAAATATGGAACAAATACTCTTTACCTTTATCATCTCGAGCCAATCTTTAGGTTTCTTAAATCCCTTGGTATCAGGCCAATCATATGGGATGATATGATAAGGAAATGGAAAACCCCTGACATAAAAAAAATCAGTAAACTAACTGATCTTATGTGCTGGAGTTATGGTGTAGATCCATTAAGTTCTATTGGCAGAGATACTCTTAATAGATTTGAAAAGACAGGATGCACAATCTGGTTAGCATCTGCGTATAAGGGCGCTGATGGAGCATTTGCAGACGTACCAAACACTCAGTTAAGAGTTGTTAATATGAAGACATGGATGGAATATGCAAAGAAAAATAAGGTGAAAGGGGTTGTAGCAACAGGATGGAGCAGGTACAATACATTTCTCTCTCCCTGTGAAGGGATTGAGGCAGGTCTTGATTGTTTTGTCCTTGCAGGAAAAATTATCTGGGACGGTAGTATTTCAGAAAATCCAACTATCTGGGCAGAAAATTTTCTTAAACACTGTCAGAAAAAAGGAATACACACAGACCATTTTTATGAGTGTCGCAAGGTATCTGAACAAATGCAAAACATGAGAGATTTAATTTTTTCACAGGCAAGAAATTTCCTCCAGCAAGCGCATCTTGTTGGAGAACCAGAGAGGGTTAATCCTATAAGGGCAAAAGAGGCAAGAGAATCCCTTTTAAAATCTCTAAAAGGATTAAGACAATGTGCAAAGGAGTGGGAAAAAGCACACGCGGGAGTTATTCCAAAATTCTGGATAAAGAAATACATACTTTCAAGGGTTGAGCCCGCAAAAAAAATTATAAAACTGGTTCTTACTAAATAAGGGCCTTTTTATAAAGCTATTTTCACTTCTATGGTTTGTTAAGAAAACAAAAGTTTTGACATTTTTTTGATTATTCAAGTAAAATATTGAAGCGAACCCAGGAGGTTATATTATGAAAAAACAGCAGAGATTATTAAAAAAGTACTACCAGAGAAGAATGCAGACAGCAAAACAGCAGTTAAGACAATTTGAACAGGGTAAACGATCATTTGAACAACTTAATAGTCGTGCAAGAAAACTTCTCAGGAAACGAGTAAAAGCAGGTTATAAATTTCAGCCAAGTCTTTTTTCAAAACAGTCCACCTGACAACTATATTCTACAGGAGGGGTCGCATAGTGGCCGAGTGCGCACGCTTGGAAAGCGTGTTCTCGAGCAATCGGGACGTGGGTTCGAATCCCACCCCCTCCGCATTTCTACTTTTTAGAGGGATTCGAATGGAGCGGTGCTGGTGCGATGAAGAAAGAGCACCGTATAGCACTAAGCGCGAGAAGGTGAGCGCGCTGACCGAAGCACGAAGTGCAAGACGATGTATAGGTCTGAGCAAGCGAAGACCTATGCGGATGGCCGA
>MWDQ01000092.1 GCA_002070645.1 candidate division TA06 bacterium ADurb.Bin131 | reverse complement strand
GAGGTATTCTTAAAAAGAAGAAACCTTTTAGGTTAATTATATAGGTGATATTGAACAATGGATGCGATAGACCTTAAATCAGGAATGATTATTGAAGTAGACGGGGTTCTTTATACTGTGATGTCTGCTGTTCATACACATGCACAGCAAAGAAGGGCTGTAATAAGGGTTAAGTGCAGGGATTTGAAATCAGGCAGGACAAATGAATTCGTCTGGCGTTCAGATAAACCCGTAAATGTTATCTATGTCGAGGAAATCCCATTGAATTATCTATTCAGGGATTCAACCGGATACCATTTTATGAACTCAAACACATACGAGCAGATTGTACTTCCGAATGAAATAGTCGGAGATAATGTTTACTACCTGCTTGAGAATATTGAGGTTACGGGCATTGCCCACGACGGAAAGATACTTGATATAAGACCACCAATTTTTATTGACCTTAAGGTAATTGAGACAGAACCTGGTTTTAAGGGTGATACAGTACAGGCAGCAAAAAAGCCGGCAAAACTTGAAACAGGTCTGACTGTACAGGTTCCATTGTTTGTTAATATTGGTGATGTTATCAGGATTGATACACGAACCAATGAGTATGTAACAAGGGTATAATCAACAGAGAGGTCGAGTATTGGAACCTGAAGAACTTAAAAAGTACGTGGATTTTATGAAAGAAAATGGTCTAAGCTACCTTGAAGTCAGAAAGGGTGATTTTTATTTGATTCTGCAGACAGAAAACCACATTATTTCAGAGGCATCCAGTAAAAAATCCTACATAGAGTCAAAAACACCTTTAAGTAACCAGGAAAATAACCGTTCTTCTGATTACATTGAGATTAAATCCCCACTTATAGGGACATTTTATAGGGCACCTTCACCTCATGCACCACCTTTTGTAGAAGTAGGTTCAGCCATAAATAGTGGTACAACATTATGCATTGTTGAGGCAATGAAGGTTATGAATGAAATGAAATCCGATTGTTCTGGAATCATAAGGAAAATTCTTGTTGAAAACGGTTCACCTGTTGAATATGGACAGGTACTATTTTTAATTGAACCTGTTGCTAGGCAGGAAACCTGATGCTGAAACGGGTTTTTGTTGCTAATCGTGGGGAAATCGCATTAAGGATTATTCGCGCGTGCAGAGATCTTGGGATTACCTCAATTATTGGATACTCTGAGGCAGATAAGGATAGTTTACCTGTAAATCTCGCTGATGAAAAGATATGTATTGGTCCTGCCAGTCCTCTCGAAAGCTATCTTAATATTCCCTCGATCTTAAGTGCAATGGATGTTATGCATGTTGATTCAGTTCATCCGGGGTATGGATTTCTTTCAGAAAACCCATTTTTTGTTGAGATTTGTAATTCATCGAGGATTACATTTATAGGTCCTTCTGCAGATAATCTTCGATTGATGGGGAATAAGTCAGAAGCAAGAAGAACAGTTAGCAAAAACAGGTTGCCTGTTGTTCCCGGGGTTGATAATCTTGTTGATATAGAGGATGCCTGTAAGCAGGCAAAAAAGATAGGATTCCCTGTGATGATAAAGGCATCGGCAGGTGGTGGTGGAAGGGGTATGAGGGTAGCAAGGAATCAGGATGAATTTCGTATTCACTGGTCAGCATGTCAACAGGAAGCAAAGATCGCATTTGATAATCCATCTTTGTATATTGAGAAGTTTATAGAAAGGCCAAGGCATATTGAGATTCAGGTTCTTGCGGATGAAAAGGGAAATGTATTTGTTTTTCCTGAAAGGGATTGTTCTCTTCAAAGAAGGCATCAAAAACTAATTGAAGAAACTCCTTCGCCTGTTGTGGATGTTTATATTAGAAAAAAACTCCAAAAGATTGCAAGAAAAATCTGCAAGGTAATCAATTATACCAGTGCTGGAACAATTGAGTTTCTGATGGGTGGAAGATATGCCTTTTTTATGGAAATGAATACAAGAATACAGGTAGAACACCCTATTACTGAAATGATTACTAATTTTGATCTTGTCAAAAGCCAGATTGAAATTGCCTCTGGAGAGAAGATTCCCTATCGACATAACTTTGTTGGTTTTACCGGACACAGTATTGAGTGTAGAATAAATGCAGAGGATCCTGAGAAGAATTTCTTGCCGAGTCCGGGTAAGATAAAAAAACTTATTTTGCCAGGAGGACCTGGAATAAGGGTTGATACTCATATTTATCAGGATTATATAATTCCGCCATATTATGATAGTTTAATTGCAAAACTTATAAGTTATGGCAGAACCAGAGAGGAGGCAATTGCGCGTATGCAGAGAGCCCTTCAAGAGATGAAGGTCGATGGCGTGGCGACGACAATTGATTTCTATAAGAAAGTTCTTGAGCATCCTGTTTTTCAGTCAGGCAGGTATTATGTTGGATGGCTTGAAAAAATTCAGGAAGATAGCAAAAATAGTGGTAAGAATCAATAAAAGAAAGTCCTTTTCTAATTTGCCATTTGAAAAATTATCTTCTTTGTTAAAGATTTAGCCAAATTTGGTACCATCAGAGAAGGGATGAAGAGAAGTTGTGAGATTTTGGATTAAAAGATGTGAAATGCATAATAACCACGGTTGGATTTTAAGATAAGCAGGAGGTGCAATGCCAAACGGAGATAAAGAAAATCTTGGTTCTGTTAAGATAGATGATGAGGTGCTTGGTACAATTGCTGCAATAGCAGCAAAAGGTGTTCCAGGTGTTTATAGTATTGCAACCAGTTTTGTTGGAGGTGTTGCTCTTTTTTTTAGAAAAATACCAGATGCAGGAGTAAAGGTTAAAATGGCGGAGGATGGCGTAGATTTTTATCTTGGTGTTGTTGTTGACTATGGAATAAATATTCCTGAGGTGACATGGAAAATACAAAAAGCAATAAAAGAAGAGGTTGAAAAGTCAACAGGATTTAAGGTTTCCCGTGTGAATATCGTTGTTGAGGGTATACATCAGATAGAATCATCAAAAAGGGAGTAAGATGATTGATTTGCATACGCATTCGTTGTTAAGTGATGGTGAACTTTTACCATCTGAACTTGCAAGAAGAGCAGAGGAAAAGGGATATACTGCAATGGCAATAACAGACCATGTTGATGTCTCTAATTTTGAATCTGTTATACCTTCAATTATAAAGGTATGCAGAGCAATTAATAATTCAATGCGAATTAGAGTAATCCCTGGTTGCGAGATTACACACGTACCTCCAGATGATATTAAAGAATTTGCACGTTTATGTAGGAATCTTGGCGCAAAAATAATTGTTGTGCATGGAGAAACGCCTGTGGAGCCAGTAAAAGATGGTACAAACCATACTGCTATCATTTCTGATGTTGATATTCTTGCGCACCCTGGATTACTATCAGTGGAAGATGCGGAGATTGCGGCTAATAGGAACATTGCTATTGAAATTTCAGCCAGACAGGGACATTGCCTTGGTAATGGGAATGTTGTTAAATTATGGATGAAATACAATTTTCCAGTTGTTTTTAACACTGACTCACATTCTCCTGAAAATCTTGTTAATGACAGTTTTGCGAGGAAAGTACTTTTATGCGCAGGTGTTGAAGAGACGAAATTGGAAATTGTTTTTAATACGAGTAGGGACATTGTAAGGAAATTTTTTCCTGAGTTCTAATACCTTTTGTCCTGATTGTCTTTTTGCAAAATTTTTTTTCTTATTTTACAAGGCAGGGTTTCCCTGTTTATAAGTTTCTCTTTTTGTAAAGGGTGGGGGCAAAGGAATTTGCGAAGTACAAAGGCGGAGGTATGTGGGGACAGAAATTTTTATTTTGAATTAAAAGTATAATTCCCCGTTGAATCCTTTTTACAAGTGAGAAAATATATAATCAAGGAGGGTTTACTCTTTTATTATGAAAACACTATTAAAACCCGAAAATATCGCTCTTGTTTTAACCGGGGATGAGGATGTTAAAGACATTAGAAAATTTGTTAATAACATTGGTTGGATTGAATTAAGATTAGATATTTTTATTGAGAGCCATAGCCAATGTGATATATTGAAATGGGTGAAAAAAATCAGGTCAATTACTGATACCAAGATAATTGGCACTGTAAGATGGCATAAAGAAAAACAGGATAACAAGATTATTATACCTGATAGCCAACGTTTGCAGTTGTATAAGAATATTCTTAATTTTATTGATTTTGTTGATGTTGAAATTAAAAGCAAAATTGCACATTGTGTTATTGAAGAAGCAAATAAGAAGAATAAGAAGGTGATTGCTTCTTATCATAATTTTCAACAAACTCCTTCAGAAAAAATTCTTATCCATATCTGTCAGGATGCAAAAAAACTTAATGTGGACATTGTTAAGATTGCCACATTATTAAAAAGAGAAAATGACCTGTTTACATTGATTTCATTGATAAACAGGCAAAGGAAAACAATTCCAATTGTCGTAATACCAATGGGTTCAAGTATTTTACAACGGCTTGTGCCTATTGCATTTGGATCTCAGTTTACATATGTATCACTTAATAAAAAGACAGCACCAGGGCAGCCTGATATAATGGACATAATTTAACAGGGTTTTATTGGGTATTTTTGATGTATTTCTCTGTTCAGGAAAACATTTGTTCGTTGTGAGTATTCAATAATTATTGAAATACAAGGAAATATATTATATTATATACATTAGGCAATGTTGTGGCACCTTTAATATTGGGGGAGGAATGAAAAAATCATCTGTTTTGTTCGCATTGGTTGTGATGGTTCTTGTATCTAATGTTAATGCATTAAGTGTTGTCACGAAGATTACAAATCCTGGAAGTATAAGTGGCCAACCCGATGGTATAGAGCCAGGGGGAGATAGAGAAAATAGTTATTCCTGGTGTATGGATGTCCTTAAACAACCAGATGGGGATTATCTTTATGTTGGTAGTAATAGGGATTTAATGTTTTTATTTTTAATGGCTTCTCTTATACAGGGAAATTTTCCAGAAGGTATTACAATTGATTATCTTTGCAATACAACCTTTAAGGGCGATATACCCATTGCTACGGATTTAAGAGGAAGAATTTTCAGGTTGAAAACAGATCAATCGGGTGATTGGGAAACAGTTTATACATCGCCCCTTTTGCCGAGTAGTTTTTATCCAAAAGACCTCGGATACAGAGGTGCACTTACATTTTCTGATGCTGATGGAACAGATACTGGTATTTATGTTGTTAGTATTGCTTTTCCTATTGAGGGTATTACAACATCAACCCGTGTTTTGAAGTTTCCCTATAATTTTTCTTCAGGAGATGTTCCAAAAGAGGTTTTACGAATTGCTTCACCTCCTGGCCAATCAAATACATTAAGACCAATAAGTAAATATCAGAATAATCTGTATGTTGGGACATCGCACAACGAAATATACGAAACTGCATTGCCAGTTGAGCAACCGCCTGCTGTCTGGCCTCCTGATACATCAACAGTTGGTTGGAGTATTATAGCAACTGATGCTGATTTTGGTAATGCCTGGCAGAACTATAAATATTTTTGCTGGCAGTTTCAGGAATATTCTGGGTATCTTTATGTTATCCTTGGTAGTGTTGAACCGGATAACCACGCCCAGCATGGTTTTTTGATGTACAGGGGAAAACCAGAATCAAACTCGATTAAGGCAAATTCTGCTGGCTGGGTCTGGGAAGAGATTATTGGAGATAATGGTTTATACCCCTCGGGAATGGGTGATAAATATCAGGGTGTTGCATGCCTAAATGTTTTTAATGGATATCTTTATCTCGGAACATTTAATGATGTTCTTGGACCTCTTGTAAACCAGGGTCCAATGGGAATTGTCGAAAGTATTCACCAGCCGATGATGTTCAGATTTAATGAAAAAAATGATTGTGAAATGATCATTGGCGATACGAAACCAGAAAGCGAGTATCCTTTTTTAAGAACACGGATTGGAAATTATGATTCTGGCTTCTATAAGCCAAGTATTGCGCAAATATTTTTCCCTTCGCCCTATAACAGTTTTAACTATTCACTAAACCAATATATCTGGTGGATGGAAACATATAACGGCAAGATTTATTGTGCAACATTTGATATCAGAAGTTTTCTTGACTATCTCAATGAGGATGTACTTATTACGTTTGGTGTTGCTGATCCACAGACAAGGGCGAATACCCTCAGGTTAATAGATTTGTTGTATCAGGCAAATAATAATCCTGCGGGTTTTGACATCTATGTTTCACAAGATGGTATAAACTGGGAACCTCTTACCTTAAATGGTTTTGGAGATCAGTTTAACTATGGTGGAAGGGTTATGAAATCTTCAGGTAATAAGATGTATGTTGGGACCGCAAATCCATTTTATGGGTGTCAGGTTTGGACAGTAGCAGAAGTAAGTACATCTGGAGGTGGAGGTGGTAATTGTTTTATTGCAACAGTTGCATTTGGCAGTCCAATGGCAAAACAGGTAAATATCTTAAAAAGATTTAGAGATAAGTTTTTATTGACAAATAATATGGGTAGACGATTTGTTGGATGGTATTATAAAAACGGTCCTGTTGCCGCTGATTTTATGTCGAGACATCCGCTGGCAAAGTTTATTGTAAGAATATTTCTTTATCCTGTTATTTTTATTTGCTGGTTGTTTGTTACTGGTTTGATGGCAAATTTCATCCTATTGACATCTCTTTGTATTTTGTTTATTATAATATATAGAAAAAGTAAAAAATCAGTGTGCTCTTGACAAAATAAAATGAAGTAAGTATAATAATAATTAGAGTACAGCATCCTTGTTTCTTAGTCCCTGAATCAAAAAAGTCGAAAAGGGGGTGAACAAAAGTAAGACGGGTTCAGGAAATAACGAGGAAACAGGATGGTTATGTAACCGTAAAATCGGGTTACATAGATAAACAAAGGGGTTTACAAATGAAGAAGATTATCACATTACTTACTGCAGTTGTGCTTGTTGGATTTGTGGTTCCGGCATTTTCTGCAGTTGAAAATGTAAAAGTTGGTGGAGACATTGTTGTAAAAGGTATATACAGGAATAATTTTGATTTCCTCGAAAAAGGTAGAGGCACAGGCGCAGCCGGCGATGGAAATTCCTATATATACAGTGGATCTCGCATCTATGTAAGTGCTGAACTTACTGACAATGTGAGTGCGATGGTCAGGTTTATTGATGAGCGCGATTGGTCGGGTCTTGCTGGGCTTGATGCTATAAGCAGGGGTGTTCTGACAGACCTTGCATACATTAAGATTGCTGATCTTATGATTCCAAACCTTGCGCTTACAGTTGGACGTCAGGAAATTCAGATTGGTGATGGCCTTGTTGTAGGAAGCCAGTACAGAGCAGGACTTTTAAACAGGGTTGTCTCAACATCTTACTACTATGATTATGGTCTGCAGAAGGCGTTTGATGCAATAAAGTTGGACTATGAATTTATAGCAGCGCCTGTGACAGTATCTGCCTTCAAGGCAAAGATTACAGAGACCTATGACAATATGGGTATTAATTTGCCTGGAGTTGGTCTTGTTGGAAATGCCAATGATGGTGACCTTTATGGGTTGGATGTTGTAGTAAACACAAATGTAGCAGGGCAGGGTCTCATCATTAACCCTTACCTTGTTAACTATGGCATCTCTGTTAATGGGACACAGGAATCAAACGATTTGAATACTGTTGGTTTGAGGATTGGCTGGCAGCCACTGGAAGCACTCAATATTTCTGCTGAATATGCAAAGCAACTTGGTGAAAACAAAACTGTAAATATGGATTACGAAGGTTGGGCGGCAGTAGTTGGAGTTGATTATAAGTTTGCAACAAATATGAGCCCAACAATTTCAGCGATGTTTTCCAGTTTTTCAGGTCAAGGTGCTGGCGATAACGATATCAAAGCATGGGCTCCAGTATTTCCATCAAACATTGCTTCGAGAGTTGGTAGGATTGCATATCCAGCATTGTTCAGCAATGGTGAAGGTTCCTTCAATCTTGGGAATGGAAGTGGTGTAAGAGCCATCAAGCTCGGAGTTGGTCTTCAGCCCACAGAAAAGGTTGGAGTTTCACTTGATTTGTTTAACCTGACTGCGGATGAGACA
>MWDQ01000091.1 GCA_002070645.1 candidate division TA06 bacterium ADurb.Bin131 | reverse complement strand
TTGATCACCCATAATGCCCACGCTTTTTATTGGCAAAAGTACTGCGAATGCCTGCCATATTTTTTTATACAGGTTCGCCTTTTTTAATTCCTCAATATATATGGCATCTACATCTTTCAAGATATCAAGTTTTTCTCTGTCAATCTCTCCAATTATACGAACAGCAAGTCCTGGTCCAGGGAATGGATGTCGATGAATAAGGTAATCTGGTAATCCAATTTTTTGCGCAATTTTCCTTACCTCATCCTTAAAAAGATACCTGAATGGCTCAACAAGTTTAAGATTCATTTTTTCTGGAAGGCCCCCAACATTATGGTGTGTTTTTATTCTTGATGTTGGCCCGCCAAAGGCAGAGATACTTTCAATAAGGTCTGGATATAGTGTTCCCTGTGCAAGAAAATCAGCACCAAAGGATTTTGCTTCTTTTTCAAAAACTTCAATAAATGTCCTTCCTATAATCTTTCTTTTTTCTTCAGGGTCTATTATTCCCTTTAATCTGTTTATAAAAATATCAGAGGCATCAACATACTTCATATTAACAAGGCCACTGAGTGCTTCTTTCACCTGTTTTTCTTCATTTTTTCTCAAAAGACCATTATTTACAAAAACCGCAAGGGATCTGTTGCCTGCTACCTGATGCAATATCACGCCAAGTGTAGATGAATCTACACCTCCACTCAAAGCACAGATAACCTTACTTGTTCCTATCTTATCTGTAATCTCTTTTTTTGCTATCTCAACCATGGATGAAGCAGTCCAGTTTGGTTTAAGACCTGCAATTTTGTAGAGAAAATTCTTCAACATTGCTTTGCCATCATGGGTGTGAATAACCTCAGGATGAAACTGAAACCCATAGATTGTACCTTCTCTATTTTTGAATGCCGCAATCTTGCAGTTTGCGGTTTTTCCAATACATATAAAATCTTCGGGCAAATCTTCTACCTGATCATAATGACTCATCCAGACAATTGTCTGGTTTTCAATGCCTTCAAAAACAATATCTTTTTCAGGATAAAAAACAGTCCTGCCGTATTCCCTTATATTTCCGTGAATAATGTTTGCTCCATTTAATTTTGCTATAACCTGCATTCCAAAACAAATACCGAGGATTTTATATCTTCCATTAAAAATTTCAGGGTCAGGCAAAAAGGTTATTTCTGATTCAGTTAAATGTCCTGGGCCTCCTGATAGAATAATTGTAGTGATGTTTTTTTCTCTGAGGGTTGATTCACTAACATTATAGGGATATATTTCACAATAGATTTTTAGCTCTCTAACCCTTCTTGCTATCAATTGAGTATATTGTGAACCAAAATCAAGTATTGCAACCATTTATTCTCCAGATGTAAGAAGATTTGATTGTTCATATGTTGAATAATAATAAGGCGTCGATGCCTCAAACTCGCCGGCGCAGGTATCAACCATTTTATAGTCAGGCATTATACCATACTGCTTTCTTAAATCTCTGATTTCCTCTTCCTTTTTTCCGAGGATTTTTGCAATATGGACATCTGAAAAACCAAGTTCCTTGGCCTTTTTAATCATCTCTATATCAATAGATAATCCAGATGCCATATAAAGCTCTTTTTCAAAAAACCATATCTCCTGAAGGTTTATAAGAAACCATCTATCTATTTTTGTAAATCCATAAATCTTATCTATTGGATAGCCCTCATCAAATGCCTTCTTTATATAAAATAATCTTTCAGGATTTGGATACTTCAATCCATCATCAAGTTCCATGTCTAATTTTTTTGATTCAAACCCAAAAACTTTTGTTTCGAGAGACCGTAATCCTTTGTTCAATGCTTCTTTGAATGTTCTACCGATTGACATAATCTCTCCGACTGATTTCATTGATGTATTCAAACAACTATCACAGCCGGGAAATTTTTCAAAATTAAACCTTGGTATTTTAACTACACAGTAATCAATTGTTGGTTCAAAACAAGCAGTGGTCTTTTTTGTAATATCATTTGTTAACTCGTCGAGGGTATATCCCACTGCAAGTTTTGCAGCAATCCTGGCTATCGGAAAACCTGTTGCCTTAGATGCAAGGGCAGAACTTCTTGATACCCTCGGATTCATTTCAATAACAACCATTCTTCCATCTTCAGGATTAACCGCAAACTGAATATTCGAACCACCTGTTTCGACTCCTATTTCTCTTATAACGGTTATAGCAGCATCCCTCATCTTCTGGTATTCCTTATCTGAAAGTGTCTGCGCAGGAGCAACTGTTATACTGTCTCCAGTATGAATTCCCATAGGATCAATATTTTCTATGGAACAAATAATAACAACATTATCCTTGATATCCCTCATTACCTCAAGTTCAAACTCTTTCCATCCAATAACTGATTGTTCAAGTAAAACCTCATTATTCAAGCTCACTTCAAGGGCATTGGCAAGATTATCCCTTAGTTCCTCTATGTTATAAACAATGGCACCACCTGTCCCTGCCAGGGTAAAACTTGGCCTTAAGATTATAGGAAACCCAAGTCCTTTCCCTATCTCCATACCTTCTTCAATAGAACAGGCAATCCCGCTTCGTGGCACATCAAGTCCTATGCTGGTCATTGCCTGCTTGAAAAGCATTCTGTCTTCTGCCTTACGAATGGCATCATAATTAGCCCCAATAAGACGAACATTATATTTTTCGAGGATACCTTTTTCTGAAAGTTCCACAGCAAGATTAAGCCCTGTCTGACCACCGATTGTCGGAAGCAATGCATCAGGTCTTTCAATTTCTATAATTTTCTCGAGTACTTCTGGTATAAGTGGTTCAATGTATGTTGAGTGAGACATATCAGGGTCAGTCATTATTGTTGCAGGATTACTATTCACAAGTATAACCCTGTACCCTTCTTCCTTTATTGCCCTGCATGCCTGAGACCCAGAATAATCAAACTCACATGCCTGGCCTATAACTATCGGGCCAGAACCTATAATCATTATTGAGTGGATATCAGTTCTTTTTGGCATCTTCAATCAACTGGTAAAAATAATCAAAAAGGTAAATAGCATCATTCGGACCTGGTGATGCCTCTGGATGAAACTGAACAGAGAATACCGGATATTTTTTGTGATGCATTCCTTCAAGTGTTTGATCATTCAGATTTATATGGGTTATCTCAATCTGAGGATCATTAAGAGTATTGATGTCAACACAAAAATTATGATTTTGAACAGTAATAAGTGTCTTTCCTGTTTTCAAGTCCTTTACAGGATGATTGGCACCATGATGTCCAAACTTTAGTTTGTAGGTACTACCACCAAATACCTGACCCAGAATCTGCTGACCAAGACATATCCCGAATATAGGATATCTATCAACAATATTCTTAATTGTTTTAACAATATAATCAAGAGGTTCAGGGTCTCCTGGACCATTTGAAATAAGAATCCCATCAGGTTTTTCTTTTATAATTTCTTCATAGGGATAGGTAGCAGGAACAACATAAACGGTTAAATTTTTTTTAGCAAGCAGCCGCAGAATATTGTATTTTGTACCGCAATCAATAACCATAACCTTATACCTTCCTTCGTTGTTCCACCAGTATGGTTCTTTCTTAATAACATCCCTAACAATATCCCTTCCAGAAAGAGACGGAGATTCAAAAACCTCTTCAAGCATATGTTTGTAATTCCCATCACCATCAGGAAATATCCCTGCCCTGAGCGCGCCCTTTTCCCTTAAAACAAGTGTTATCTTACGGGTATCAATATCTTCAACGCCAGTAATATTGTTATCTTCAAATAATTCTTCGAGAGTTTTTTCTGATCTCCAGTTACTTGCAACACGGCTTAAATTATGTACTATAAATCCTTCAAAATGAATCTTATACGACTCGTTATCCTGAGAATTCACACCATAGTTGCCAATAAGGGGATATGTCATTACAACGATCTGACCTTTATAAGAAGGGTCGTATATTATTTCTTGATAGCCGGTCATACTTGTATTAAAAATTAATTCACCAAATGTTTTTTTCTTGCCGCCAAACAAGCTGCAACGAAATATTGTTCCATCTTCAATTACAAGATAACCATGGTTTTTCATTCTTCAAATTGATACTTGTTAAAATTAAAATCTGGATTTACAGGATACTGTCCGGTAAAGCACGCTGTGCAAAAATACTCTCCTGGCAAAGGCATCGCATCGAGCATGCCGTTAACACTGAGGTAACAAAGTCCATCAAGCCCGAGAAATTCCTTAATCTGTTCAACATTTTTTGTTGAAGCAATAAGTTCCTGTTTCGAAGGAAAATCTATACCATAATAACATGGAGAAATAATTGGAGGGCATGATACACACAGCATTACTGTTTCTGCTCCGGCATCCTTTAATGACTTAACCCTATTCCTACAGGTAGTTCCCCTTACAATAGAATCCTCGATAGCAATAACCCTTTTCCCTGAAACAACCGATTTAACAGGATTCAGTTTAATCTTTACCCCTGCATCTCTCATTTTCTGGAGTGGCTGTATAAATGTTCTTCCAATATAATGATTTCTTATTATCCCAAACTCGAATGGAATCTTTTTTCTCTGAGAAAAACCAAGCGCAGCAATTGAACCAGAATCAGGAATAGGTACAACGATATCTCCATCAAATTCAGATTCTTCTGCAAGATTTTCGCCCAATCGATGCCTTGTAGAATAAACACTCTTTGTAAAAATTGTGCTATCTGGTCGCGCAAAATAAATAAACTCAAATATACAGTGGGATCTGTGAACATTTTCAGCCCAGGTATAACTTTCAACTCCATTATCAGAAAATACAACAATTTCTCCTGGTTCAACATCCCTTAGATACTGCGCACCTATTAGGTCAAAAGCACAGGTTTCTGAAGCAATAACATACCCGTTATCAAGAAGTCCAATGCAAAGAGGCCTGAATCCATTGGCATCCCTCGCTGCGATAATACTGTTTTCAGTGAAAATAAGCAAGGAAAAAGCACCCTTTAACTGCCTCAATGTATTTATAAGTTTTTCTTTAACATCACTGCCATTGCTGCGGACAAGAAGATGGATAATAATCTCACTGTCCATGCTCGTCTGGAATATTGAACCCTGCTTTTCGAGTTCTATTCTGAGGGTTTTACTATTTGTAAGGTTTCCATTATGGGCGATTGCCAAAGGTTTTCCACTATACTCAACCAGAAATGGCTGAATATTCCTTTTATTGGAACCACCTGTTGTGGAATATCTAACATGGCCTATACCAAAATTTCCGTTCAGTGATTTAATAATATCTCTGGTAAAAACATCAGAAACAAGGCCAGATCCCATATGGGCATTTATAGAAGTGCCATCAGAAACAATTATACCAGAACTTTCCTGGCCTCTATGCTGAAGAGAAAAAAGACCCACATAAAGAATTTCAGCAGAATTTTCATTCTTGAAGAGTCCTACAAGTCCACATTCTTCTTTTATCATTTCAGGTTCCGGATAAGGATATAGGTAATCTATCAGACCTTTCAGTCTATCATTTAATTTTCAGGGATATGTAAAAGGATACTGCATTTATGGCTTGCTGCTAACTGCATAAAAAATGTTATCTTTTCATGAATTATAATAACATATTTGGATGGATATATCCACTTAAATAGTGTTATGGATTAGAAAACCATCCTTCTGAAGGAGAAAAAAAGAAATAGATGTGAATCTTCACCCTGGCTTCTGTTGACCTATCAATATAAAAATTTCGCTTCAAGTTTATAAAATTACCACTAAATACCTGTTCTGTACCTATCCTTAAATTCAGACTTTTTCCCTTTATTCCAGGAGTTTATCTTTGAAAAATATCCTGTAACCCTGCTTATCCATTCAACATTCCTTCCGTGATGCGTGTTTTTTAATAAACTAACAATCTCTCCTTCCTTAATTGCATCATCAGAGAAAAAGGTAATTGTATGATATTCTTTATCTCTAACAAGTACCCCTGAATATTCACTATCATTTTTTTCCTCAAATTCATAAAGATGAGGATAATTTTTAAGATGCTCGAGAAACCTATTTTTTTCCATTTTTCCCCCTGTTTGTTAAATATAAAAGTTATGTTTAAACTCTTACAACTCCTTTGCGTGATGCAGAGCACCACGGACATTCTTTGTAAATACCTCTATAAATCCTTCCACAGTCAAGGCAAGAAGTAAACTCAGGACTAAACGCAATCTGTGAGTTTTTTGTATTCTGAAATGATTTCACAACAAAATTTGCCAGGGATTGAGAATCTGGTTTACTTTCACCAAGCCATATATGTGTAAGCGCCCCTGCTTCAATCAATGGATGAAAAACTCCTTCTTTTTTAACCTTTTCAATGGGTGAAATCGGCTCTGAGATATTAAGGTATGTTGAGTTCGTGTAGTATACCCTATCAGGTGTTGTTCCTTTCAAAATATCTGAGCTTTCTGAAGTAAAATGTTCATAGTCAAGCCGCGCAAATCTATATGCTGTTGATTCTGCAGGAGTTTGTTCAAGAACAAATCTTAATCCGGTTTCTTTTGAGTATCTTTCACACAAAATTTTAAGATAGGATATAACCTTTACTCCAAATCTAAAGGCATCCTCTGAATCATGTAATTGACTTCCTGTGTGAAATTGAACCATTTCATTTAATCCGAGTAGTCCCACCAGATAAGTAACCCTGTACATTCTTAAATATGGCTCACCATCAAGATTCATCGTCAAGAGCGCAAGCGGACCATTCTGACCAGCAGAAAGAAGTTCCTGAATGAAACGTTGCTTTTCCATATGGGCCTTTACAACCAGTTTCATCAGATTTTCAAGATTCTCGAAAATTTTTGTATCATCATGGTCAGAAATATATGCAACACGTGGAAGATTAAGTGTAACATTCTGAAGTGCTGTGAACCTCATCTTCCATGGTGTCTTTGCATCCTCGATATCCGATGCCTCGAGCTTAAAAGATAGCCTGCAGCATTCACTTATCTTTGCTGTATTATCTCTGTCAAAAACAAAATATGGATTACCCTTCTCTGCTGCAACAAGGCACACAAGATCAAGAAACTCTTTCCATCCAGGTGTCTCAAAAAATCTGTTTGTAATATGAAGAAGAGGCTTTGGAAAGAAAAATGGTCTGCCAATTCCATCCCCTTCAAGATATACCTCAAAAAGTGCCCTCACAAATTTCTGAGCAACACCCTGATATTCTTTATACTTTTTTCCTGTCTCTATTCCCCCGGGTCCAATCGCAGAAACATCCGCAAAATGATCAGGTGTTTCCCAATAAAGATTTATATCACTGAATATTGCCTGTCCTCCTCTGGCAACTGCCTGCTGACTATATTCATATATAAGCATCTGCGCAAGTTGTTTTATCTGAGAATCAGACATTCCCTCAAGAAACGGTGCAAAAAATATATTGACAGCATCCCATCCAATAGCACCATTAAAATGCCCCTGAAGCGCAGCAGAAAACTTTACCATATGGGCAAGAAGTGTTTCAGGATGTTTTGCTGGCTTCGCAATTGAAAGAGCATTGGGCAGATGCAATCCAAATTTTTTCACATACTCGAGCGACTGACCTGAACAATAAGGTCTATCAATAAATCCAAGGTCATGAAGATGTATATCCCCACGTAGATGAGCATCAGAAACCTCAGGAGAAAAAACTTCAAGAAGGGCAAACTCTTTTTTTATCTGTTCTGCAAGAGTAAGATTGGTTGCCTCAGGATTATGGGGAATATTTGCGTTTTCCTTGTTTGGGTTAAAGATGATATTCTTCACATCATAAAGTGGCAGTCCGAGTCGGGTGTATTTCCTTCTTGCATCCTCCATGCCAAATTCAATAAATTTCGCATTAACAAGTTCTCTGATTAAAGGCGCTGTAAGATTTTTTACCTTTGATTCAATAATTTCTTTTTCGATCTCAATCGCAATAAATCTTGCTGCCCTTTCGTCTATTCCTGTTTCTCTAACAATAGAGTTTACAATCTTCTCTGTGTTCCATAAAACAATATCTTCACCGCTTGTCCTGACAAAAAGACTCAAATCTGTTGCCTCTTTTTTAATTTCTTCCTGTTCTTCGAGGATATTTTTGTCGAGTATCCCCTGTTTTAACTGTCTTATTCTTGCACGTTTTTCTCTATAAAGAATATAAGATTTTGCTGTTTTGGCATGTCCTGTTTTAATTAAAACTTTTTCCACAATATCCTGTATTTCTTCAACTGTTGGTATTTTTCCCTTAAATTCTTTATTAAGATATACACTAACTGCCTCTGCAAGATCTTCAGCAAGATATCTATCCTGGCCACCAACACTTTTTGCTGCCTTGAAAATTGCATCCGCTATCTTTGTTTTCTCAAAGGGAACAACCCTCCCATCTCTTTTTTTTATAAACTCAATTCTCTCCATGTTTACCTGTTCCATCAGATTCTCCCCTCATTTCTTCAATTTCTTTTTCAAATTCTGAAATATCCTTGAATTGTCTGTAAACAGACGCAAATCTAACATAGGCAACCTCATCAATCTTCCGAAGTTTTTCTATTATCAATCTGCCTATCTCTTTTGAAGCAACCTCTTTTTCAAATCTCTGTCTGAGTTCCTGTTCTATCTCATCAACAATCAAAGAAATCTTTTCTGTGCTGATAGGTAGTTTTTCACATGCTTTCTTAATACCATTGAAAACTTTTTCCTTTACAAAGTTTTCCCTTCTGCCATCTTTTTTAACAACAATAAGTGGTTTTTTTTCAATTTCTTCGTATGTGGTATATCTTTTTTCACAACGCAGACATTCCCTTCTTCTCCTCACCTGCAGGCCATCTTCACTCTCTCTCGAGTCAATAACCTTATCTTCAAGGAAACCACAGTAAGGACATTTCATCGCAATATATTGTATCCAATAAAATCATAATACACAATATTTAGGTTGTCAAGCATAATAATAAAAAGGTCAATAATAAAGCGGGTTAATCAAATTCGTATCCCATTTCGTCCAACCTGTACACACGCCATTTCAAATCTTCTTTCCTTATCTTTAAAATAAACCTTCCTGCATCTTTATAATCTTCACCGTCTGTGGTTTTAATATAAAAGGTTGCAAAAAACCTCACAGTTGCATTTGATTTTTCTATATCAATCTCTATTTGACTAATATCAATATCAATCGTTCTAATAGAATCTATGTTGTTTCTTAAAAGAATATAAAGTGTTCCATAGGTATTATCAAAACAATCTCTGTAATCGAGTGTAAAGTGCCGTATAAAACTGTTTATATCTTTTTTTTCTATCTCAGAAACCGCAAGCGAAATTGTTTTCCGAATCTTTTCATTTTCATCAGGGAAAAAAACATATTTTATACCAATGGATACACCACAGATAATAATGAGCAAAGCAAACCACTTAAGTATTCTTTTTTTCTGTCTTTTTTTCATCTATACCCGATTGCTGAGCCTAAAATATTTTTCATTGAAATTTGAGGATGAAAATGATCATCCCATGGCATTATTCTATTATCCCCGCACACAAAAAAATGGTTTTCTTTTACAATGAATGGTTCAGTATTCCAGTTTCCTCGCTCCTTCAAATATGGTTCTGGTACCTCAACATCATTTATAAAAAGAACCCCATTTTTGAATTCAACCTTTTCTCCAGGAAAAGCAAGCACCCTTTTTATAAAATATACATAGGGTTTGTTTGATGTTCTAAAAATTACGATATCCCCTCTTCTAATCTGATGGAATTTATAAGCAATCTTATTAACAAGAACAATGGAACCATCATGCACTGTTGGCTCCATGCTCATTCCAAATGCTCTGAACCACTGGATAAAAAACAATCTGATGATGATTAATAATACAATGACTGCAGATGTTCTGATGATGGCAATTTTATAGTTTGTAGGAAATATTCTTATTCTCATTTGAGGAAATATCCTTTTGTTTATCAAGAATATATTTTACCAGTGGGAAATGAAATATAAAAATCAGAATTATTTTTACCTGAAAGATAATACTTTTCCACTTCTTGTAGCAGGAGATTATCTGCAATAAACAAGATTAGAAAAAAATTATTGATTGTAATATATTAAATACATTCAATAGGTAAACGAATTGCAGAAGTTGAGATACATAGGTAACACCTCAATGGTTTTGTAAGAGTAAAGCGCCAAAGAAGGTTAGGCAACCAGAAATCAGCCAAGAACAAGAGAAAAGGGTGATAAAAATAAGGAAAGAGCATATTCGGTATGGCAAAAAGAAGATAAAGGTTTTATATGAGCAAGAATATGGAGAATCAATCTCAACATGGAAGATATATCGGATAATAAGAGAGCGCAATTTATATTATCATCCAGTAAAGAATGAATTATTAAGGAAAAGGCGAAAACTTGCTGAAAAGAAGAAACGGATAACAGAGTTGCAGAAAAAGGCAATTAAGGATTTATTATTTCAAATGGATACAAAGGTAATCTGGTGTAATCCAGAAAAGAGATATATTTTCACAGCGATAGAGAGAGACACAAAGATTGCGTTTGCGAGGATGTACAAGAACAATTCTTCGTATTGTGCAAGAGATTTTCTACTACGGTTATATTTTCTTCTTGATGGAAATATACAGTATCTGCACAGTGATAATGGTTCAGAATTTGCCAAATATTTTGACCAGGCATGTGCTGAACTACAAATTCCCCATTATTTTTCACAAGTACCTACACCCAAAGACCATGCAGAAATAGAACGATTCAACAGAACCTTGGAGGAAGAATTTTTACAAATCGGACATTATATTGATGATCCAGAAATATTTAATCCCTTGCTTACAGAGTGGCTTATAGAATATAATTTCAAAAGACCTCATGAATCATTAAAATATCAAACGCCTTTTGACTTCTTTTTTTAGAACAAAAAGTGTTACCTATGTACCCTACCTGTACATCTTCTTGACAACCATTGTATTTTTTTGTATGTTATAACCAGATATTACGAAAAATCCTTTTTTAAGAAAAGGATTGCCTTTATGAACGAAAGAGAAATAATGACGGTTAAACAGGTTTCAGAATATTTACAAATGGACGAACGCACCATCTATAAACTTGCTCGCTCATGTCTTCTTCCCTAAAAATCGCTGGTCAATGGCGGTCTAAAAAAGATGTAATTGATAAGTGGAGAAGTGGGGAAGCATTGAAAAGGGTAGCACATAATATAAGAACTTACTCAAAAAAAGAGGAAAATAATTTAATGGAATATCATCGGCAAATTTTAGTATGAAATAAGGAGACAATAAAAATATGAATAAGAATACTTTAACCCAAAAACAAACTAAACAAGAGACGATGTTTGGAACTTACGAGTTTCCGTCCTATGAAGAAATAATGGAAGCCTACGCTAAGGAATTTGCAAATTATATTCTTCCTAAAGGAGACACCATATTCGGATTTTGGATGCAGACATTGGCTGATTTAGAGTTTTTGGATTTAGAATTACAGGGATTAACTGATAAATATACAATTGACCCAGTAAATAGAGTGGTTAAATTCAAAGGTGATGAGGAATTTATAAGGTTAAGAGTTGCACACCTTGAAAAAGTAAAAGGTAAAACAACCCTTTATACTGATTTGGTGGATAAATTTGGCGATACTAATGCATACGCCTTCCATAATCTTTACCCATATAAAGGAAAATTTTATCCGAGAGTGGTAAGAACCTTAATTAATACTTTTAGATTAAATCATAATTCCCTTCTTCTTGACCCTTTCAATGGCTCTGGTACCGCTACTCATGAGGCATCTCTTATGGGAATTAAAAGTGTTGGTATAGATGTTACTCCTATGGGAATTGTTTTATCTGCCTTAAAAAACGATTTACTTTTTATTGAAGAAAAGAAACTTAACTTTACAGCAAACGAATTGCAGAATATCTTAGAAACAATAGAAAATAAGAAATGGCGACATGCTGAACCTACGATACACAAATTAATGTTAGCAATATATTTTGACACAGTTGACGCCTTTGTAAGGACATCAAGGTATAACAGAAAAGGTAAGGTAGGCCTATTTATTGAAAAGTTAAGCTACATAAAAAATTGCTACAAAAAGACAATGGAGATTAAAGAAAAATACGGGCTTAAATTTGAACCAGCTCGTATCATAGAAGGTGATATACTTGAACTAAAAAATATGACCGAATTGGCAGAAAAATTTGATGCCTGTATAACAAGTCCCCCTTATTATTTTTCTATAGATTATGTTGGAAAAGACAAGATCGCTTATGATTATCTTGGTGCAGATATGAAAAAAATTGAATCCAAATATTTAGGAATGAAAAATAATGGGCAGATAAAAGGTAACTATAGCGGAATGCCTTTAAGGGTTGCTATGTATTATGAGGATTTAAAGGAGTCTATAAAAAATATCTTTTGGTCATTAAAGCCCGGCGGTAAATTAGCAATTATAATTGGAGATAGCACAGTCAACGGAAAAAAAATTCCAACGACTTTGATGACTAAAAAATTTTGTGAAGAAGTTGGATTTAAGTTTGAAAAATTGATATTCAATCCTCTTTTAGGTGCTCGTAATAGAGCAATAAGAGGAGAAAGCGTAATAATCTGCCATAAGCCAGATGGAGTGTGAACTATGCAGATTAGAAAATTACTCATTTGTTCAGAACCACGAAACGAAATAGAAAATGGCTTAAAAAGAATGTATTTGAAAAGAGTGCAGGAAATGTTCAAAAGAACCCTTAGTCTGGAATCTATTTTTAATATTTTTGATGAGGTTTTTCATGGATTATCTCAAGCATCACTTGTGAGTGAAAGCTTGTATAGTTTTTATGAATCATTATTGACGATAACATCATATTACCAGCACAGTCAGGCCGGAAGAGGAAGTCTTGTTGCTAAATTGTTGGAGGAATTAGGAACATCAGAGAAAATGGAGTTTGAATTTGCTTTAATGAAACTTCCTCAATGGTTGGGACAAACTGTGCAACTGGAAGAGTCTGAATTAACAAAACAAAAATTTGATATCGTTAATAAAAATAAAAACAACCTTGCTTTTTGTGAGTTGAAAATGAAGGTTTACTCTGGCTGTACTGCCGGAAGGGTTGAATTGATGGAAAAGTTTAACAAATTCACAAAGTTGATCATTGGAAATCAATCTTTTAGAAATTGTATTAAGATTGCTGGCATAAGAAATGTTTTTCTCATAGGAGGAATATTATTTGATATTCAAGGAGAACCTGCAACAACACAAAAAGATAAAGAATGGGGTATTTGTTATAATGGTCTACTGAGAGGTAAAAACGATATAATTAAAACCCTCAAAGATAAAAATGTTCAACATACAATCGATGAAGAAAATCTACCCGAAAAGGCATTTCTTATAGAGTTTGAACTTGATAGCATAAAAGTAAATATAATTGCTGTTTATGGAAATGAAGTTATTAAAAGCCTTTTTGTAGGAGAGCAAAAATATGATATTAACCATTTCAAAAAACAATTAGAGGAGATGCTGTATGATGATTTATGGCTGGGACAAATAATTACAATGAGTGAACGTGCGGTATTGGATCAAAATTTTAAGAAAAATAAAAACTTAAACAATTATGTAGTCTCAATCTTGAAAAATAACGAAATTTTATCTGAGGTCAAAAACTTTCAATTAAGCAGGGATAATAAAACATTGGAAGATATTATAGATAAGACAATTGAGATGATAAAAAAATATGATAAAAATTTATTAGATATAAGACCTACTCCTGCAGAAATAATAATTAAGTCATCTGGAGAAGATTATAATATAAGAGACTATGTCGGGGATATTATTCAATTTTTATCCTGTAAGGAGGTTGCTAACATTTTATGACCAGCGATTTTTAGGGAAGAAGACATGAGCGAGCAAGTTTATAGACGGTGCGCTCGTCCATTTGTAAATATTCTGAAACCTGTTTAACGTGCAGAAGTTGAGATACATAGGTAACACCTCAATGGTTTTGTAAGAGTAAAGCGCCAAAGAAGCCCAGACAGCCAGAAATCATCCAAGAACAAGAGAAAAGGGTGATAAAAATAAGGAAAGAACATATTCGGTATGGCAAAAAGAAGATAAAGGTTTTATATGAGAAGGAATATGGAGAAACAATTTCAACATGGAAGATATATCGGATAATAAGAGAGCGCAATTTATATTATCATCCAGTAAAGAATGAATTATTAAGGAAAAGGCGAAAACTTGCTGAAAAGAAGAAACGGATAACAGAGTTGCAGAAAAAGGCAATTAAGGATTTATTATTTCAAATGGATACAAAGGTAATCTGGTGTAATCCAGAAAAGAGATATATTTTCACAGCGATAGAGAGAGACACAAAGATTGCGTTTGCGAGGATGTACAAGAACAATTCTTCGTATTGTGCAAGAGATTTTCTACTACGGTTATATTTTCTTCTTGATGGAAAT
>MWDQ01000090.1 GCA_002070645.1 candidate division TA06 bacterium ADurb.Bin131 | reverse complement strand
GGTTGCTTCCGTAAGGAAGAAACGGGGTCAACTCTTGACTCTTGACAGATGGTGTTGTAAAAAGCACAGGACTAAAGTCCCTCACTACATGAGTTTTGGTGATTGAATACCCTGTCTCTACGAGATACCCCTAATCTCTTTTCTTCCCCCTTTTATAAAGGGGGAAAAGGGATTTAAAAATCCTCTCCAACCCTCTTTTACGAAAGGAGGGAGAACGAAAAAGAGGGAAATAACGAGAAATTACAAAGGAGGGAAGAAATACCCTTAGAAGGGCATGTCCTTACAATGATTCTCCCAGAAGAAAAGGTGAAAGGAAAGAGAAAAAGATATAAAGCGAACTTTTTTACATAAACAATAATAGGATAAAAAACAAAAAAATGAAATCTGGAACAGTTGCAATTATCGGAAAACCAAATGTCGGGAAGTCCACGATTCTCAATGCGATTACTGGCTCAAAAATCTCAATTGTCTCGAAACATCCTGCCACCACACGATTTCGTATTATCGGAGTTAAAACAACGGACTCATACCAAATCGTATTTGTCGATACCCCTGGCATTGAAAAGACAAGAAATCGGCTCGGAGAAATAATGCAAAATAATATTACTGCGGCAATTGAAGACGCTGACATTATAGTCATTGTCCTTGACGCAACACATATTGATAGTGAGGACGAAAGAATCATTCAGCAAATTAATACAAAAATTAGAAATAAAAAAATCATCGTTGCACTCAATAAGATTGACAGGGTAAAACCAAGAACAGAAGTACTGTCAATAATTGATAGATTAACCTCGCATTACAATCTTAAAGAAATTGTCCCATGTTCTGCTTTAACAGGCGAGAATATCTCTGAAATTGAAAGAGTCATTGCAGAAAATCTTTCTGAAGGAGAACTAATATTCCCAAAGGATTATACTGATACATTCCCACAAACATATAAAATAAGCGAGATAATCAGAGAAAAGGTTTTTGAACATGTTTATCAGGAAATACCACATTCAATTGCAGTGGAAGTAGAAGAAATCAAACCAGGAGATAAAAATCCTGATATGGTCGTTATCACTGCAACGATTGTTGTCGAAAAGGACAATCAAAAAAAGATAGTCATAGGAAAAAATGGAGAGAAATTGAAAATCATTGGCTCAAAAGCAAGAAGAGAAATAGAACTAATGTTAGGGAAAAAGGTTTATCTTCAGCTCAGAGTCAAAACAATAGAAAAATGGAGGGATAGACCCGATATCTTTGGAAGATTTGGTTATGGTTCTATTTAGCCAATGCAGGATTAATTCTTGACTCCTAACAGATGTTAAAATCCTTCCTGACCTTCCTTTACGAAAGGTTAGATGTTTTTCCGGAATCATCCGCAACTTTAAGTTTTTTTTCTAATTCTTTTGCCCTCCGGGCTAATTCCATCAGTTTTTGTGAAACAACATAATTAACAGTCCCTTCAGGGTATGTTCCATCTTCTTGAATTTTTCCTGCAGGCATTCCTGTTAGTATCTCGATACCTTCATCAACATCTTTTACAGCCCATACATTAAATTTTCCATCTTGTATTGCCTGGACAACTTCTTCCTTCAACATCAAATGTGTAGAATTTTTTTCTGGAATAATAACACCCTGATTACCAGTTAAGCCCATAATCTTACAGATTGAATAATAACCTTCAATTTTTTCATTTACGCCGCCGATTGGCTGAACTTCTCCTTTTTGATTTATTGAACCAGTCACAGCAATACCCTGTTTTATTGGAATTTCTGAAATCCCTGAAATCAAGCCATAATATTCTGTTGACGAAGCACTATCACCTTCTATTTCTTCGTAAACCTGTTCAAAACACAATGTCGCAGAAAAGGAAAGCGGAAAATTTCTACCGAATTTCTCAGCGAACAACCCTTTAAGAATAAGGAAACCCTTGTTGTGGATTGTTCCTGACATTTTAACTTCTCTATCAATATGAATAGGACCTCCCTTTCCTATTGATACACTCGCAGTAATTCTTGATGGTTTACCAAACTGATAATCGCCAAGACTTAAAACACTCAATCCATTTACCTGGCCAACTGCTTCACCATCTGTATCAACCATTATAATACCGTCCTTCATAAGTTCTTCAATCCTTTTTTCAATAAGGTTTGACCTATAAATTTTTTCTTCAATGGCCTTCTGAACATGCTGTTGTCTTACAATTTCAGATGAATCAATATTCGCCCAGTGGTTTGCTTCCCTTAAAAGATCAGTTATCTCCATAAATCTTGTTGATAATTTTTTCTGGTCTTCAACAATCCTTGAACCATATTCAACAATCTTTGCGACTGCGTTTTTATCAAATTCTTTTAGTTTATCTTCCTTAACCCGTCTACTTATAAACTCTGCATATTGTCTGACCCCTTCAATATCTCTATCCATTATTGAACTAAAATCAGCACGAACCTTAAATAGTTTTTCAAAATCCTCGTCATAGGTGTATAGGATATAGTAAATCATAGGACTTCCAATAAGTATGATTTTCACATTTGCTGGAATTGGTTGAGGTTTAAGTGTTGGAGTGTTTATTATCCTAAATTGTTCATTTATATCCTCTATTCTGATATCTTTATTTTTTATTGTTCTTTTTAATGCTTCCCAGGCATAGTAATTTCGAAGCACATCAAGGATATGGAGAATAAGATAGCCCCCATTTGCTTTGTGCAGTGCTCCTGGTTTAATCATAGTAAAATCAGTAAGCATCGCTCCGAGCGCTGGCCTGTATTCAATTCTTCCTGTAAGGTTATAATAGGTGGATTGCGTTTCTCTAACAACAGGAGCACCCTGGGTTTTACTGTTATCTATGAAAACATTTACCTTATATTTGAACAGGTTATTTTCCTTTACAGGCGATTTTAATCCAGGGAGGATTTCAATATCTTTTTTTTCTTCGAATTCAGAAGGATTCTCGATAATATCTCTTTGAACTTCTTCAAGATATTCAATTACATCCGGAAATTCAGCGTATTTTTCTTTTAGTTCATTAATCCTCGGACTAACAGTAAAAAGTGTGGTTTCATACTCTATTTTCTGAATTTCTTCTCTCAAAGATCTATCCGCCTGCCTTATTTTTCTAAATGCTTCAGAGAGCTCAGAAACAAGAATTTCTTCCTTCATCTTTATTTCTTTTCTTGATTCCTCAGTAAGTTTTTCCATATCCTCATCTGTAAGGGGCTTCCCCTCCACAAGTGGAACAAAAACAAATCCAGATGAGGCGCGCTTCAATGCGAAAGAAGCATTCTTTGCTCTTTCTTCTATTTCTCTAATAATCTCTTCTTTTTCTTTCTGGAACTTCCTTATAATTAGATTTTTCTGTTCATCATATGCCTTACCCTCAAATGCCTTCGGTAATTCTATTTTTAGCTCCTCAACAAATGTTTCCATATCATCTCTAAATATCACTGCTTTCCCTGGTGGAAATCTTAAACATTTTGGGCTATCTGGTTCCTTAAAGTTATAAACATAACACCAATCATCTGGCACTGGCCTTTTCTTCGCAATTTCTCTTACAGCTGATTCAACTGATGTTGTTCTTCCACTTCCAGGAATACCTGAAACATATATGTTATAGCCATCTTGATCAATCTGAAGTCCAAATTCAATGGCTCTCGCAGCCCTATCCTGTCCAATAATACCCTCTATTGGTGGAACATCAGCCGTGGTATCAAAATTTAACCATCCAGGATCGCAGATAACCCTTACTTGTTCAGGTGAAAGAGATTTCTTTTGCATAATTCCTCCTTTTCTATGATAAAATACTTTTTAATGGTATTTTACCATAGTCGTTATAAAATTTTGATTCAGATTTAATATAAACGATTCGTAAATATCTGGAATGATATAATTGAAAACTATAAATCAACGAGGAAAAAGGTTAAAATTAAGATAGATGCTTTTGATAATTACTACTGGTATAAATCAAATCAGTTAATACTTATTCTGATTGAAATATTTCCTTCTAAGGAAGGGAAAAGGGGAGATTCTGATTCTCATCTTGACGAGGGAGAAGAGATGGGGTTTCGGAGGTTCCCGACACTCTTATTCGAGATACGGGGTCAACTCTTGACTCTTGACAAGTGCCAAAGGAAAAGGACACGGGACTAAAGTCCCTCACTACATGGATTTTGATGATTAAATACCCCGCCTCTACGAGATACCCCTCTAAAAGAGGGGAATTAAAATCTCCTTAGCATCTCTTTGTAAAGAGGGGATTTCCCCTTACAGTGCCTCTCCCCAAAGGGCGAGGAAAAAAGGTGGAAAAAAAGATGGAATTTTAGGGAATTCCTCGGATTGTAAAACACAAAATATAAAAAACAGAAAAATTTAGCATAACATCAAAAAGGAAAAATTATGAAAAAAGGAAAAGCAGCATTTCTTCTCGGAAAACAGAAATTCGTTATAGATGAAATAGAAGTACCTGTCTGCAAAGAAAATGAGGTTCTTGTTCGCATAAAAGCAGTTGGGGTTTGCGGTTCTGATGCTCATTATTTTCAGGATGGAAGAATCGGTGACCAGATTGTTCCAGAGAAATTTATTATAGGACATGAAGCATCAGGTGAAGTGGTTGAAACAGGAAGAAATGTAAAATCAGTAAGACCAGGAGACAGGGTTGTCATAGAACCAGGTATTTCCTGTGGAGAATGCCAGTTTTGTATAACTGGAAGACCTAACCTTTGTCCTCATGTGAAATTTCTTGGAACCCCGCCGGTAATCGGTGCTTTCAGACAGTACATAGCAATGCCTGAGAAGAACATTATTAAACTTCCAGACGAGTTAAGTTTTGCCGAGGGAACACTTGCAGAACCTCTTGCAATTGCCCTTTACGGGGTTCGACTTTCAAACTTTCAGATAGGAGACAGCGTGGTAATTCTCGGAACAGGACCTATTGGACTTTCAGTACTTTTTTGCTGCAAGATTGGTGGAGCAAGCAAGATAATCACAACAGAGATTATAAAAGAACGAGCGGAAATGGCTAAAAAGATAGGCGCTGATTATGTTTATCTTGCCGACAAACAGGATGTGGTTGAAGAAATACTTAAAAATACAGAAAATAGTGGCGTGGACATTGCATATGAGTGTGCAGGACAACAGGAAACAATAAACCAGATGATATCTGTCTCTTCTATAGGTGGAACATCTGTTATATTTGGAATTCCCGCAGAAGATACAGTTTCCTTTGATCCACATATCGTCAGACGAAAACAATTACCGATTATTACTGTAAGAAGATCTGCATTTATGACAGAAGCAGTTTTACAATTAATGTGCAATAGTAATATAAAATTTTCGTCAATCATAACGCATTTATTTCCTCTCGAGAAAATTCAGGAAGCACTCGAGATTGTTTCCACAAGAAGTAATGGCGTAATTAAAGCAATTATTGAACCATAAAAAAATGGCACTCAGCAAGAAAAAAGTTTCGAATGAGACAATAAGGCGTCTTGCCCTGTATTTAAGAAGTTTGCATAAACTTCAGGAGATTAATCTTGATATTGTGTCCTCAGGTCAAATATCCGCAAACCTCAATGTAAGCCCTGATCAGTTCCGCAAGGATTTATCATACTTTGGTTCACTCGGCAAAAGAGGAGTTGGATACAAGGTTGATAATCTAATTAAACATCTTGAAAAAATTCTGGGTATTGACAAGGAATGCAGAGTTATTATTGTTGGGGTTGGTAAACTGGGATCTGCGCTTCTCGCATATCCAGGTTTTTCGAACTTTAATTTCAGGATTGTGTCTGCTTTTGATAATGACAGAAAAAAGGTTGGGAAAATAATAAATGGAATAAAAATAGAAGAGATGGAGAATATCTCGAGGGTTGTTCAAAAACTTGAGGTCCACCTCGCAGTTCTTACTGTTCCATCCGAATCAGCGCAGATGGTTGCCACAAAACTGGCAAAGTGTGGGATAAAAGGAATATTAAACTTTGCTCCCATAAGTTTAAACCTCTCAAATTCAATTAGAATCCTTAATGTTGACGTAGCAACTGAACTAATGACACTAAGATACCTTTCAAGAAAGGCCTGCAACCTGAATACGGGGTCAACTCTTGACAGGGTGACCGAGAATTTTGAATAGGGGATCAATTTATTGCCTTTTGCATTTTCTCCTGGGTTCTTTTTTCAACTTCACTCTGTTATACAATTAGAGAAAATCAAGGTTCTGGTTACACTACCACATAATTACCATAGAGGTTTTGTTATTTTTGTAGGGTATATCCACCGGGATTCTTCATCACGTCGTCATCAGTACCCGCTGTTTCCAATATTTCATAAGATTATAACCAATGCACATCAGGGTGAACTCAGCACGAACCTTTTTCACCCCCCTAAGCAGAAAATCCTTGTATCCAAGATTCTTCTTGAAATGACCAAAAACCGGTTCCACTGTATACATCCGCTTTCTGTATCTTCGTCTCCCTTTTTTGCTCGATAATCTCAACCTCATCTGTTCTCGATATTCTTCCCGCTTCTCACGCGCTACTGTCCGATAAACCGCAGTCGTGCATTTGTTCCGCATACAACAGTCCTTACATGATATCCCTCTATAAATCCATTGCTTCCGCCTAATCACTCCTTCAGTGTCTCGCTCTTTGTAAAAACATAATTGCTTCCCTTCAGGACACCAATAAACATCTCTTTCTTTATCATACCTGAAATTTTCTAGATCATACCTGTTCATCTCTTTCTTATATTCTCCCCTATCTTTTAATGCAAAGTATTGATCCGGAATATATCCTACAATCCCAGATTTTTCCAGCGCTTCGTAATTGTCATAACTCGAATATCCACTATCAGCAGCAACCTCTTTTATCTCTTCCCCTGTTATCTCTTCTGCCTTCCTTAACATCGGCAATAATTGATTTCGGTCATTCGCATCATTCACTACATCTACACCTACTATTACTTGACCTTCTGTCACCGCTACCTGACAGTTATATCCAGGCCTAATCTGTCCCTGCCCGTCTTTCATAAACTTGCTGTCTATATCAGTAAAATTCTTCCTCTCTTTTTCATCCTTCAACATCTTCTTGACTTCTCGTATCTTTTCTATTAACTTCTCCTTCTTCCGTAATCCCTCCGGCAATTCATCCCCTCGTCTATCTCCATATTCTTCATCTTCCTTCGCTTCTGTCTCTTCTGCTTCCTTCATTATCTCCTTTATCTGTCTCTCTACTTCTTTCTCCCACTTCTCATATCCTGCCTTATCCTTGCTCCTCCTCGCCGCCGCATTAGCTCGCATCTTCGTACCATCTATGTTAATACTTCCTACTTTTATCATCCCTATCTCATAACAAATACGGACTACCTCCCCAAAGTATCTCTCTATCTCTTTTATGTTGTTTTTCCGAAAATCATTGATCGTCCGAAAATCTGGCTTATACATCTCTCCAAGATACATATATGCCGTATCACTTTCACACCTCTCCGCTATCTTCCTCCCACTCCGCACACCTGTCGCATATCCGTAAAATAAAAGCTTTAACAGTATCTTGGGATGATAAGTGTGTTGCCCCATTTCACTATACTTATCCTCTATCTCCCTTGTATCTAATCCTTCTACCACTTCATACACCACCCGCGCTAAATGTCCCTCAGGAATATAGTCCTCTAAACTGGGTGGCAATAAATGCAACTGACCTACTTGATAAGGCTTGAATTTCCCCATTCATCCCCCTCTCTTTTTCCTTTAGTATATCATCTATATCTTATTTGAGGTATACTATTTCATTATAAACCTGTATTCTCGGTCACCCTGTCGACTCTTGACAAAAGGTGTTGTAAAAAGCACGGGACTAAAGTCCCTCACTACATGGATTTTGATGATTGAATACCTTGTCTCTACGAGACACCCCTCTAATTAAAATCCTCTCCAACCTTTCTTTAAGAAAGAGGGAAGCAAATGGAGATTACAAAGGAGAAGAGGAATGGGATAATAAAGAAGAAGGGGAAAGAAAGAAAATAATAATATGTTTTTATTGATATATATAATCTCGTTGATATTTTGTTGTGGTTTTCCGTGGATGGATTTTTCCCTACTATATTGTAATGTTATACTTATGTATCTTTTTTGACATACCCGAGGGTTGGTTGTAAAATGAATTAAGATATTCCCCAGTAAACTGTATTTTCTGAGGAATAGCGAGGAAGGGATGGTAAGAAGGAATTGATGAGCATTGAAAATGTTCTTTGCATTCGCTAATAAATACAGGCAAATTCTATGAATGATTAGCGGAGATGTTGGTACGGTGGATTTATGAAAA
>MWDQ01000089.1 GCA_002070645.1 candidate division TA06 bacterium ADurb.Bin131 | reverse complement strand
GGATATGATATAATCTCAATCGGCAATGCCTTCTATTGTTTTCTTTCTGGATGGGAGATTGCTCGTAGTAAATAGAGTTTTTCTTTTCTGATAATAATATCTATAGGTTTTATTTTTTATTAAATGAAGAAGGAATATAAAGAATGAAGTACCTTACAAAATGATGTAAAATGCGATTGTTGTATTTATTTTAATGTATACCAAAAATGAAAAATATAAGGGTTATTTTTGAACCAGAGAAGATACAGGTTGAGGTTCCTTCTGGAAGTAAGATAATATCAGCAATAGAAAAATCAGGAATTTACTTTGAACTTCCGTGTGGAGAAAAAGGTATTTGTGGGAAGTGTGGGGTAAAAGTAATAGAGGGTGCGCCACCTCCAAATGAAACAGAAAAAAAACTCCTCGGCGAAAAAGTAAAAGATGGATGGCGACTCGCATGTCAATCAAGAATCAATCGTGATTCAACGATTTTTCTTGAAAATAGGGCAGCTTCCTATCATAAGATTCTTACATCAAAAACACTTCATGGTATATTAAGAAAACCTCAGATAAAGAAAAAACTAATAAATGTTGAAAAAATTACCCTCGAAAATCCTGTTTCATTGCAGGAACATATCGCCAGACATCTTGGTGTAGGGATAGAAAAGGTCAGCCCATTTATCTTAAAAGATGTAGTAGATTATAATGGTGCTGCAGAAACAGTTGTATTTCACAATGGAGATCCATTGGCGGTTGAAAAAGGAGATACAACCAGTCATTGTTATGGTATTGGTTTTGATCTTGGTACGACAACTATGGTTCTTACTGTTTTCGACCTTATTGAATGTAAAGAACTAATAAGTGTTGTAAGACCTAATCCTCAAATAAAATTTGGGGATGATATTATAAGCAGGATTGATTTTTCTCTTAGGGACGATGGGCTTGAGGTACTTCACAGGATTATTGTTGATGAAATAAATCGAATGATTGATGAAGCAGCGAAGGTATCAGGGATAGAAAATCATCATATTTACCAGTTTGTTCTTTCTGGAAATACTGTGATGGAGCAGATTTTCTTAAATCTTCCTCTTAATTCTTTAAGCAAGATTCCTTTTAATCCTTTAATGAAAGGTCCAGTTGAAATATCCGCATTCAGAGCAGGTATTCACATAAATCCTGAGGGAATTATTTTTGTTTTTCCTGTTCTCGGAGGTTTTGTTGGAGGTGATACTGCTGGATTAATTCTTACAACAGGAATCCATAAATCAGAAGGCATACAACTGGGTATTGATATTGGGACAAATGGTGAGATTGTTATAGGGAATAAAAATGGTATTATTGCTGCTTCGACAGCAGCAGGACCAGCATTTGAGGGAGGCAGGATTACTTTTGGTATGCGTGCTCAGACAGGAGCGCTCGAGAGGTGCTGGTGTGAAGAAGGGGAAATTCACTGGCAGACCATTGGTGGGAATAGTCTAAAGGGTTTTTGCGGTTCAGGGCTTGTGGATTTGATCGCTGTTTTAAGACGTAGCGGAATAATTGATGAAGCCGGAAGATTTCAGGAGAATTCAGATTCTGTTTTTTCACATATGCTGAAGAATAAAAATAATGGTTTTGTATTTGTTCTTGAACCAGAAAAAAACAACTCAGTATATCTTACTCAGAAGGATATAAGAGAATTTCAAGCAGCAAAGGCAGCCATAAGAAGTGGAATAGAAATACTGATAAAGAAGGCCGGAGTAGACCCTAAAGACATAGAAAAGATTTATCTTGCTGGAGCATTGGGGAATTTTGTTAACATAGAAAATATTAAAAATCTCGGGATGTTGCCGGGTTTTCCTACAGAAAGAATTATTCCATCCGGTAACACTTCTCTTGCTTCAAGTTTGCTTTTTCTTTGTAATTCTGAATTAAGAAAGGATATCGCTGAAATAATAAAAAAAACAAGAGTTATAGAACTATCTCTTTATCCTGAATTTCAAGAGGTTTTCACAGATTCTCTTTTCTTTTAATTATGTCAAACCAGGAATTTTTCGTATCTGTTGCTGTTGATATTCCAGTTAGAACATTATTTACCTATAAGACAGAGTTTTTTGTTCAACCTGGTCAGAGGGTTCTTGTTCCTTTCGGTAATAGAAAACTTGTTGGATGGATAATTGGTTATGCCGAAGATAAAGGTACATACGATTATAAAAAGATACTTAAGGTTTATGATGATTATTCTTTAATCCCGGAGTATCTTATTGATCTTGCCAGAGAGATTTCAGATATGTGTTTTTGTTCTATTGGTAGCGTATTATCAGCGTTTTCAGGAAAATTTTCGAAGAATAAAATTAATTATAACATCCCAGCCTCCCAGCAATTTAATACCCCGGAAAATGAAGGAAAACCAACAGTACATCGTATCCTAAAAAGTATTTCTGATACAGGTAAAAAAATTGCTCTTGTAAGGTTTTATGATATAAAGGATAAAATGAATTTTTTTCAGGATATTTCAGAATCTATTAATGGTTCTATTGTATTTATTTTTTCCACAGTTATCCAAGCAGAAAAAGTTTTTTCTGCATTACAGAATGTCTACGGGGAGAGGGTTGTATATTTTAGTTCTGAATACGGGAAAAAAGAAAAAACACTTTGCTGGCTCAGGATGTTAAAAGGTAAAAATCTTATAATAATTGGTACAAGAACAGCATTATTTTCGCCTGTTTCAGATATAAAAATGCTAATTGTTGATGAGCCGTCTGAATATGGTCATAAACAAAGGCAATCTCCAAGATATAATTCGAGAGAGATTGCGCTTAAGATATCTGAAATGAGAAATGTACCTGTACTTTTTACAACACTACAACCAGATGTAACAGATGTTTTTCTCTGTAAAACCGGGAAGTCCATTGCCTTTGAATCTACAATTTCTTCAGAATTTCCCCGGGTTATTATCAGTAAACTCGAAAAAAACTGGCAATCCTCAATCCTTACGGATATTTCAAAACATCTTCTTGAAAAAACTCTCGTACAGGGAAAAAAGGTGATTCTTATTCATAACATAAAGGGATATGCCCGGATTATTTTATGTAAGAAGTGTGGTGCATCTATTGTATGTCAAGAATGCGGCGGTATTCTTACCCCTGTATCTGAGGACTATGCTTTTTGCGGGACTGATAAAAGATTTTTCAAAATCCCATCAAAATGCCCTGTATGCAAAAAACGAAATTTAAGTATAAGACAGCCAGGAATAAAAAAAATTGTTGATACCCTCAGAAATATTTATCCTGGATTTACCATCAGTGTAGCATCTGAAAATCAACCAGTTGAGGGTTTATCACAGATAATTGTAGGAACACAGCATCTTATTTCTTATATTGTGGATATTATGCCAGGCCTTCTTATTTTTATAAACGCAGATATGATTGCAGCAAGGACTGCATTCAGAAGTGAAGAACGGTTTTTTCTTATTGTTGAAAAAATAAAAAAGATGATGCCCGGAAATGAGAATTTTATTGTGATTCAAACAGGAAATCCTGGTATTGATGTTTATGGTGATTTATCCAGAAACGATGAAGAAATGTTTTACAAAAGGGAACTTTCAATACGAGAACAACTTAAATTTCCTCCATTTGGCGAGTTGATTTCAATTCAGTTTTCAGGTAGGAACTGGCTAAAAAATAAAGATTCAATTCTTGAAGAACTAAAGAAATCCGGGGATATTTATGAATCAGAAATAAAAAAGAAAGCAACAGAGGTTCTGTGGAAGGTTCAGGAAAGAAAAACATCATTCAAAATTCTTCAGATGATACTTGAAAAATATAGAATAACAAACTTTACAGTTGATCCAACTCCATACTTTTAATGTAGGCATTCGAGAAACTATTTAATATCCAATCTCACTGAATGTGATGCAAAAATTTTACTATTGGTTTGTTTTCATTCCTGGGGATTGCTCTGTTCTTTTGTGACCTACCTTGATATACTGGACTTTTATTTGCTCCCGTCGTTGTTTTAATGATTGATACTCTTCATTGTTCTTTAGTTTATCCTGAAGTTTTCCTCTTAGTTGTTCCTGTAGGGCTTTAATCTGAAGAGCGATCTGTTTGAGATCCTGGTCTTGATGAATTGTTGATCTTTCAATATCAGACATTCTTTTCTGTATATCAAGGATTTCCTTTACTGTACCTGCAAGTTCAGGGTTTCCCGGGCCACGATTTTCTTCATGAGGTGGAATCGGTGCGCTTGCTTTCATGTCAGGGGTATCCTTACAATATGCCCTGCAGCTAATTATACAAACAGCCAAAACTAACATCAGAATTTTCTTCATTTTTTCTCCTTAAAATTTATATCATTTTATTTATTTCAGGTCAATTTTTAGACGAAAGAGATATCTACCTGGTTTAAACTTGATTTTTTCACAAAATTATGTATAATCCATACTCTATCATGAAAAAACGACTTTTTGTATTTGATCTTGATGGTACTTTGATTGATGCATACCAGGCAGTATGGGAAACACTGTCGTATACTTTATCCGTTTTTGGTTATCCTCCTGTTGATTTTGAGACAGCAAAAAGGTCTGTTGGCTATGGAGATAAAAACTATATACCAAAATTTTTCAAACCAGAACATGTTGAACAGGCAAGGCAAATATATAGGGAATATCACCTTAAGAATTTAAACGGCAAGGTCCACCTGTTACCTGGGGCAAGGCAATTACTCGAAAAACTAAAACAGGATAAAAGAATTATTGGTGTAGCATCAAACAGGCCGTCAGAGTCAGGGATTCCTATTGTCAGAAACCTCGATATAATGGAATTTTTTTCCAGGATGTTATTCGGAGACCAGGTAACTCGCCAGAAACCAGAGCCAGATATGTTATTAAAATTGATTGAAGAAACTGGTGTTAAACCCCAGGATACTGTTTTTGTTGGTGACATGACCATTGATATTCTCACCGGGAAAAATGCAGGGGTTGATACAATAGTTGTTCCTACAGGATCCTCAACAAGAACAGAACTTGTTGAAAGTAAACCATCGTATCTGTGTGATTCACTTTTTGATGTAATCAAACTGCTTGATTCCGGTATTCTGTAAAAAAGAGGCCAGGACCGGATTTGAACCGGTGAATAGCGATTTTGCAGACCGCTGCCTTGCCACTTGGCTACCTGGCCGATATAAATTATACTTTTTTTTGCATACCGAATCAACTAAAATACAAATTTTAAGGCAAAAAATTTTAACCTGGAGAGGAGAGAATATGAAAAAAAATCTATTGTTTTTAATGGTATTTTGTTTTACAATCCTTGCGAATAGTTCTTACTGCGAGTCAGAAAAAATACTTGTAAAAATTGGGAAGCAATCCTTTACAATCAAAGATTTTGAGCAGAGGATTGACCCAATGCAAATTAAAACACAAAACCTAAATTCTGATATGAAAAAAAGATTGCTCGACCAATTTGTAAGAGAAAAACTTTTTATCACTGCAGCAGAAGATGCCAAAATAAATCTGACAGAAAAGCAAGAAAAAGACCTTGAAAGAATGAAGCAGATGCTTTTAATCAACAATTATATAGAGAAGATTTTAAACGAGAATCCAATAACTGATACAGAAATTAAACAGGTATATGACAATAACCCTCAACAGTTTGCAACGCCTGAAAGAAGAAAACTTCGACATATCATTGTGTCTGACGAAGAAAAAGCAAAGGATCTCTTAAAAAAACTAAATGAAGGTGCTTCCTTTGAAGAACTCGCAAAGGAAAATAATATTGATGTAACAAAGCAAAGAGGTGGAGACCTTGGCTGGGCACCAAAAGGTGTTTTTGTAAAAGAATTTGAAGATGTTGCATTTTCCTTAAAAAAAGGCGAAACAAGCGGTATTGTAAAAACGCAATTTGGATATCACATAATAAGGGTTGATGATATTGAAGAATCAAAACAAAGATCATTTCTTGATGTTAAACAAGAAATAAGAAGAAAACTTGAGGAACAAAGAATTCTTAATTTAGAACAACAATTGAAGAAAAGATACAATGTTCAAGTAGATTATTCACTTCTCGAAAAATAAAGATATCCAGATATCAGCGCACAGAAAACTGGTTGAATATTTAATTATGCATCCTTCTTTAATTTATATTTTTAAGGTTGCTTAGACATTATTTTCTAAGTAAACTATCCTCTGTTTAAAAGTAAGATGGGAAGTAATGCATAAACATTGTCTTTCCTTTGTTTTTTTTCTTAAAGGGTTTGTTGCTCTTTGTGCCCAGACCTTGCTTATTAGAGAACTCTTTGTGGTTTCTCATGGAAATGAGTTATCCTTTGGAATTATATTTTGTATCTGGGTAATAAGCGGTGCAGTTGGTTGTATCATTTCAGGGCATATAAAGAAACAAACCACCTACCTTTTTTTAACCCTGCTTTTTTTTGAAGTACTCTGGCTATTTGCAGGACTCATAATTATTCGCGTCCATCAGGTAATATTTGGATTAAATCCCGGTGAGATTATAAATATACCTCAGATGATATGCCTTGTTTTTATTACTGCAGGAATTTTTAATTTCCTGCAGGGAATAAGATTCGTAACAGGCGGGATAATACTTAAAAAACAAATTCCAGATAATAAAGCAGCAGGACTTCTTTATGGATGGGAAGGTGCCGGAGCGCTTGTTGCTGGTCTTGTATTTGCGTTTGTTTTACAGAGATATACTGATCCATTTCAAACCGCAGGCATAATAATGCTTCTGGATTTTATATCTGCTGCATGTGTATTTTCGTTTGATAGAAATTATTTTGTAAGGACTGCGTGGCTGGTTTTATTTGGATTTATAATTTTATCATTTTTTTACCCGAGTGTATCTATCTATTCCACACTGAATAATAAAACATTGATGAAACAATGGAGAACAAAAAATCCTCCACAATACTATGTAAATACCCATTATGGCAATATTACTGTGTTAAATGATAATGGCCAGATGTCATTTATGGTGGACGGATGTCTTTTGTTTACACTTCCTCATTCTGATGTTGAATGGATAGAGGATGTTTCTCATTTTCCCCTTCTGTATGCTAAACAAACAGATAATATACTCGTTATTGGGGCTGGAACAAAAGGAATTATTCCTGAAATCCTTAAGTATAATCCTGAAGGTATTGATTGTGTAGAAATAGACCCTGAACTTGTAAAAATCACAAGCGAATATGCAGGGTCTTATTTTTCTGAATATAGAGATAAAAGGATTCATTTTATTATTGATGATCCTGTAGGTTTTCTCAGAAAATCCAAAAAGAAATGGGATGTTATTTTAGTTGATGCAGGACTTCCTATCTCATTAAAGACAGCAAGATTTTATACAAAAGAATTCTATATTGTGGCAAAGGAACATCTTAATGAGGATGGCATTTTTTATACAGTAATTGAGGGATCACCTGATTATATGGCTCGACCCCTTGTAGATGTACATAAAATCGTCTATGGAACATTAAACAGGGTATTTCCTGTTGTAAATATTATCTGTGATTATTACACAGGATACCTTGCAGTAAATAAAAGGGATGCTCCTGTATTTTCCTCTGATTTTCTTATACACAGATTCCAACAGAAAAATATCGCGACAAAGGTTATCTCTGAATTTTACATAAGAGATAAACTTGACCAGGAAAAAACTAAGAAATTTACGACAATGATTATGCCTTTTGATGCCATTAACTCTTTATATAGACCTATTATTATAATTCCTGCTCTTAAACACTGGTTTTACCTATTAACCCGGGGAGTGAGAGAAATCAGTATTAGATATTTTTTCAGGGCATTATTTATAGTTCTGATTTTTATGATTCTTATAGGTATTATATATCTTTTGAAAATGTGTGATAAAAAAACAATGGCTCTTCAGATTACAGTTTTATCAACTGGTATGTTGTCAGTTGCGTGGGAACTCGTGTATCTTTTTGTATTTCAAATGGGGTTTGGCTCGATATATTTTTATTTAAGCGTATTAACAGGTTTATTTATGGGCGGACTGACTGCTGGAAGTATTTTATGTTCATTTTATTTACACCGCATAAAAAATCCTGAGTGCTTATTATTTATTTGGCAGATAGCCCAGGCAATATTTGCAATTGTAAGCATTGGCTTTATCTTTTTATTTTCGAAGGTGATGATACCAATGGCTTTTTTCTTTATACTGATGATCATACTCGGATTTTTTTCTGGATGGGAATTCCCATTGATAAATACGATTTATCTTAAAAATACAAGTAATTTTCAAAAATCAATCAGCGGGTTTTATGCTGTTGATCTTATTGGTTCTGGTATTGGAAGTATTTTAACAACCATATTATTTGTTCCATTTTTTGGACTTATTACTTCTGGGATATTATTCTTTGTTATCAGGGTATTTGCTGGGCTGGTTGTATGGAAGTATATTTTTATTAAAGGAGTTTGATTTAAGGTTGTGGTCCCTTAGGAAAGATATATTGTGGATTACCGGATGTAGATAGGACCTGATTCTCTATAGATATGCACTTCTGGTTTTTACTGGTTTCATAAAAATGATATCATAAATGTATGCTTAGTGGACTTGATATCATTGTGATTATGTTTATTCTCGGCGGGATACTTGGCGGAGTTGGCCGTGGCTTTCTCGGTACAATTATTGATATATCTGGAATCGCCTTTGGCCTTATTGTTGGTTCTTTTATTTATACTGCGCCTGTTTTTCTTTTTGCTAAGTTTGAAATCACAGGAACTGCTGTAGACCTTATTTTCTATGCGCTTTCGAGTATTATTCTTGCCCTTGTTGTTATAATTTTACTTGAAACATTAAGGAAAAAGGTCGAGATAAAGCCATTTGTTGATAGAATCTTTGGGGGAGTGTTCGGAAGTATAAATGGGTTTGTTGCTGCTGCAAGTATTCTTGTGATTATGACGACCTCTATTCAAAGTGGTCAGGAAATAGACCAGACAAAAATTGCCTCTGTTGTTAGAAATGGCATTTTGAAGTTTTACGAAAAAATTGAGAGACATAATATTACTCTTCCTAAAATGATTATACTGCCTGTTGCTTACAAAGATGAATTCGGTAGGAATGTAAGGGCTGCAAAGTTTATTAAGTTGAATTTTACAAAGTTTGAAGGATTTACATGTATGAACTGTGAAGGGAAGGTTAGGTTTGAAGGATATTTCCCAAAGTACGGGGTTGGAATTGTCCCGAAATTTGTATGCGAGAAATGTGGAAGGACATCTGATGGATGTCAGACATATGAAGGGTATCATAAACTGTATAATGCATGTCCTATTGAACTTGCCCGAAGTGGTTTAAAGTTTGATTGTGGAAACTGGCCAAATCATACATGGATAACACCTACTGGCCCATGTCCTCTGGATAACAATTCTCTCGATTTGATGCTTTGGCGAGAGCCGATTCGATATTAACAAATGTCTATTATCCAGATTATAGAATCCATTATAACCGGTATTGTTGCTGGTTTTATCTGTGGCTTAACAGGCATGGGAGGAGGTACTATCTATGTACCTGTTTTTTATTTTTTACTCAGTTTTTCAATTAAAGAGGCAATTGGTACAAGTTTGCTTGTGATTGTGTTTTCATCTATTTCGGCATTTCTTGCTCATATGAGGGAAGGGCAGGTCAATTTCAGGATTGCTGGATTTCTTATTGTTGCAGGTATCATAGGCGCACAGATTGGAAGTTCAATAACATCTATTTTACCGGATATAGCAGTAAAGATTTTTTTTATATGTATTACGATATTTCTTTCTATTAATATGTGGAGGGAAAGAAATACCGGTGTTGAAGGTAATGGCACAAATTTTACTATGTCTCCAATCAGGTTTATTCTGATTGGTCTTGCTGCAGGGATTGCTTCAGGAATGGGAGGAGTTGGCGGTGCGATAGTACTTGTACCACTTCTTCATATGTGGGTTGGAATTCCTATGAACATCTGTATTGGTACAACTCTGCCTGTGGTTATGTTTAACTCTCTTTCAGGTGTTATAGGTTACTTTTATCGTGGACTTGTGCATATTCAAATAGGTATAATTACCGGGGTTGTTGCTGTTTTTGCGGCTCTTGCAGGAACAAAGGTAAGTATGAGAACCGATAACAAAAGATTAAGAAAAATTTTTTCGATTGTTCTTCTTATTGCTGGAATGGCTATACTGGTTGGAAGATGAAAATAAACTAAATTCTGTTATAATATATATATATGGAAAATAATAAAGCGCTGGCTCTTCTTAAAGAAAACGAATTGATTAAACTGGCGAAAGATCGTAATTCTGCTGCTTTTGAAGAATTGGTTAAACGAAATCAGGCGCGTATTTACAATCTTGGTTTAAAACTTCTCGGGAATAAGGAGGATGCCGCTGATCTTTTACAGGAAACCTTTATCAATGCCTATTATGCTCTTCCAAAGTTTGAAGGTAAATCAGCATTCTCAACCTGGCTTTACAGGATTGCAACAAATAATGCTTTTATGAAGATGAGAAAAAAGAAAATTCCTCTTGTCAGGTTTGAACAAAAAAATAATGATGAAGATGGTAGAATATATCCTGCAGAAATTGCTGACTGGTCAGGGGATCCAAAGGCACATCTACAGAACGAAGAACTCAAGGCGTTGATTGAAAAATCAGTTAATTCTTTACCGGGCAAATACAAGACAATCTTTGTACTTCACGACATAGAGGGATTTTCTACAGAAGAAATCAGCAAGATGCTCGGATTATCTGTGCCCGCGGTTAAATCAAGAATTCATAGAAGTAGAATGTATCTTAGGGATAAACTTTCAGAGTATTTTAATAGTAGAATCGGTTCAGGAGTAGGGTGATGAAATGTGAGGAGTGCCTGGAATTGCTTTCTTTGTATTTAGATAAAGAATTAGATCAGAAATCACTTAATGCCCTGAAGGAACATCTTGCCTTATGTAAAAATTGCATGGCTGTTTTTCATACACTTGAAAAAACCATCTCATTGTCCTTTAATTATTATAAAAAAAATTACCACAAGGTTCCCAGGAAAGTTTCCTCGCAAGTTTTTTATGAGCTCAGAATAAGATATAAAAAAAGCAGATTCTAATCTTATATTCTCGGGGTTTTAATGAGATATCCTATCAAAGGCTGGATAAAAAATTCCTTTTGCGATTGGGATTCAAAGATAAGTTCTGTGATATTTTTGCCTGGATGCAATTTTAGATGTTCTTTTTGTCAGAACTGGCCACTTGTTGAGAGATATGAGGATATTCCTGATGTTGAATGGTTGGAAATTGAATCATATCTTATCGAGCACAGGGATTTTATTGATGGTTTTGTTATTACAGGTGGGGAGCCGTTTGTTTCGGATTTTCTTTTTGATATTATTGAGAAAATCAAAAGCATTGGTATTGCTGTTAAGATAGATACAAATGGAACATTTCCTGATAAATTAAAATACCTCATTGAGAATGAATTGATACGCGGAGTTTCTATGGATGTAAAGGATGCCCTCGAGGCAGAATTTTATTCAAGGATATGCGGTATTACAATTACGCCAGAGTTAATGGAGAAAATCATTGAATCCACAAAGATTCTGATGAATTCAAAGATTGATTATGAATTCAGAACAACACTTGTAAGAAAATTTCACACTATTGATAATCTGAAAAAAATTGGGGTTCAATTAAAGGGAGCCAGAAAATATGTACTTCAACAATACAGAAGTATTGGGGTAAAGGATGGATTCGATGGTGGGGAACCGTTTTCAAAAGAAGAAATGCTAAGGTTCCAGGAGGTTCTCTCTGAATTTTTTCAGAAGTGTGATATAAGGTATTATGGTACAAATACTTGAAAGAATATCTTTTTCCGGGGGAGTTGGACTGATTTTGAGTTTCTTCGCAGGTATTGTTTCATTTTTTTCTCCGTGCATAATTCCTCTTATCCCTGTGTATTTTTCGTTTCTTGCAGGGACTTCTCTTGAAGATATTAACCTGAAAAAAACAGGCCTGCTTTTTTCAGTTGGATTGATGTGCCTTGGTTTTACAATTGTTTTCACTGTGCTCGGGGCTTCAGCAACCAGTATTGGGAGATTTCTTACGCAACATATAACTTTCTTCAGGGCAATCGCAGCCGTGATAATAATTATTTTTGCTCTTGAAACACTCGAACTTACACATCTTTTTTCATTTCATAGAACAATTTCTCCTGATTTCAACAGACGACCTGTTGGATTAAGTGCTGTTTTATTTGGTGCTGTGCTCGGTATTTCCTGGACGCCATGCGTTGGGCCAATACTGGGTACAATACTGACTATGGCTTCAACCCAGGAAACAGTTATAAAGGGGATAGCAATGCTTTTGTTTTATTCTATTGGATTAACTGTTCCTTTTTTTGTACTTGCTATTTTTTTATCTGCCCATAGAAAGATTCAAAAATCAATGATTAAACATGCAAGAAAGATCAGGATAATCGCAGGAGTAATACTTCTGGCTTTTGGATTTTACCTTATTATTTAGGAGGATAATATGGATGTAATAATAATTGGTTCTGGTCCAGCAGGATTATCTGCTGCAATATACGCAGCAAGGGCAAATCTTTCATTTTCTGTAATTGAAAGGTTATATCCTGGTGGAAAACTTGTATGGATCGAGAAGATTGAAAATTATCCTGGATTTCCAGGAGGCATATCAGGAGCAGAACTCGCTGAAAGGTTTTACAGTCAAGCGTTAAAACTCGGGGTGAACCTTATTTTTGAAGATGTTTTAAGGATTGAAAAATCAGGCGAAAAATTCAATATTTCCACTAAAGATAAAACCTATGAGACAAAAAATGTTGTTGTTGCTTCTGGCTCTATTCCAAAGCATCTCGGTATAAAAGGTGAGGATACATTCAAGGGAAAAGGAGTATCTTATTGTGCATTATGCGATGGAGCGTTCTTTAGAAACAAAGAGGTTGTTGTTATCGGCGAGGGAAAACAGGTAGAGGCAGATATAAATTTTCTCAGAAATTTTTCTTCTGTAATATGGATTAGACATCCGGGTAAAATGTATACATCCATAGATGGGATAAATATAATTGAGGGGAAACCAGTTGAAATTACAGGGGAAAATAGAGTGGAAAAAGTTTTGGTTCAGACAAAGTCGGGCATCACTGAAATAAAGGCAGATGGGGTTTTTATATTTGCCGGCTTCAAACCATCGTTTGAATTTCTTCCACCTGATGTTAATCTTGATAATGCAGGATACATAATAACAGACAAGAATTTTTTGACATCTGTTAATGGAATGTATGCCTGTGGGGATATCCGTTCTGGTTCAATGAAACAAATTGTTTCCGCAGTATACGAGGCAGCCGCAGTTATAAACCATATAAGAAAACACTTATAATGTGCTTGCTTTTTCAATCTTTGTGCGAATCTGTTGAAGGGAATTCTTAATTTTCTCAAATTCAGATATCATTTTGTCAATATTAGTAATGGAATCATCAATATTTTTTGAGATATCTCCGACTGCCTTTAATTGTGAATCCATTTGTTCAATTTTTATCTGTAATTGAGCGATCTGTTTTTTTGAAGAGGCATATTCTATAAAAAAACAGAGCCAGCCAGAAACAATCAATATGACAATTAGCCAGATAAGTAGTTTTGTTTTTTTCATTTCTTTTCTGACTCTATTGTTATTGCATCTTTGGGACATTCATGAGCGCATATCCCGCACCCCTTACAGTAGTCATAATCAAATCCTGTAAATTTTCCATCCGCTGTTTTTATTGCACTGTCAGGACAGTATACCCAGCATATAAGACAATGAATGCATTTTTCTGGATGGTGAACTGGTCTTACGCTTCTCCAGTTTCCTGTTTTGAAGTTTTTTGAAGTTGCAGCTTTTAAGACATCTCCTTCAGGTAATTCTTTCCATGATAGTTTTTTTTCTTCCAATTTTCACCCCCATCAGTTTGAACTTTTTACACAATCGTATGCCTGTTTTACTGCTCTTAAATTTCCTTCTACAATCTCAGGTCTATTTCTAAATTTTATTTCGAGTTTATGTTTTATATCATTAAGAACCTCTTCAATATCAAGAATGTTTGTGATTTTAATCAATGCCCCCATCATAGGAGTGTTTGGTATATCTCTTCCTATTGTTTCAAGAGATATATTTGATGCATCAACCGTAAAGACCTGGCCGTTAAAATCTAAACGTTTCTTAAATTCTTCGGGATCCTTTGATGAATTTAAGAGAATCATCCCATTTTCTGGGTCAATGCCTGCTTTTATATCGACCTGTTCAATAAGGGATACATCCAACACAACAACAACATCAGGATTAAGAATAGGCCCGTGTGTTCTTATTGGTTCTGAACTTATTCTGTTGAAAGAAACAACCGGTGCTCCCATTCTTTCTGGCCCATATTCAGGAAATGCCTGAACATATTTGCCTGTTGAGCAAGCGGCGTCTCCAAATAATAGGGCAGCAGTTTTTGCGCCTTGACCACCACGTCCATGCCACCTGATTTCAAACATTTCTTTCATTGTCCCACCCCTTTTGATAAAGTAAAAGAAAAGAACTTATAAAACCTATCTCCATTATACTTACAAGTACTCCTTTACAGAAGTACCACAATCCTGAAGATAAATTATACGATTTTTCAGGAAAATATACAAAAACCAGTACTGATATAAAATATAAAAATGCGATGATTATAATTTTACTAAAAAAAATTCTGCTAAAACTAATACTGGTTTTAATGGATTGCCAGATTCCACTGTTTTCACTAAAAAGTACCATTGGCGCAAAAAGCGATAGAATAAGATAATACATGGGAAATGAAAGCCATATAAGCCATAAAAACACAATGCCTGTCGCAGCAGGAACAGAAGGAATTTTTCCTGCTGCTTCTATTAATATAAGAATAATACCTGAAATAAAGACAATAGAAATTACGAAGAAAATTTTTATTATAAGAAATCTTATAAAGAAATTAACACAGTTTTTTAAGAATACCTGTGGGGTTAATTTTTCTCCTGATAAAATCTTTTTCAAAGAGCCGTAGACACCGCATGTTAAGAAATTTTCTATTAAGAAAATCCCGAGTATGCAAAAAACCTGGTCTCTATCCAGTGCAAGGTCAAGCCCTTTCATCATTAAGATAGTTGAAATAAGAACAACCAGAAAAAGTAAGAATTTATCTCTGTTGTAATTAAACCCTGAAAGAATAATCTGTCCAAGATCTTTCATAATAATTTTCTAAAATTATCTATAAGAAATGTTTTAACCTTATCAATTTCAATATCAGTAGATTTTCCTGTTTTTCTTTCTGTTATCTCGACCTTTCTTTCTGCAAGTTTTCTACCGAGCGTAATACGGTATGGTATTCCAAGTAGGTCGGCATCAGCAAATTTCACACCTGCTGATTCATCTCTATCATCATAGAGAACCTCAATCCCTGAGGAAATAAGGTCTTCATAAATAATATTCGCAGTTTCTATGGTAGTGCTGTTTGACATATTCACGGGCACAATGGTACATAAAAATGGTGCGACCGAGATTGGCCATATTATGCCATGATTATCATAATTACCTTCTATGATTGCTGCTATAACCCTGCTTACTCCGATTCCATAACATCCCATAACAGCGGGCTTTTCTATTCCATCTCTGTCCATAAAGTAGACATGAAGTTTCTCGCTATAATCTGTACCAAGCTTAAAAATATGGCCAATTTCAAGTTCTGCGCAGTCCCCTGATGCAATAAATTCTTCTGAAAATTTCCCACCGATAACCCCTGAATCAGCAGTATGAACCGAGGTATTCAATCCACACCTCTTAAATATTTTCTCGTATGCCTGTCTCATTAAAAAATAGGAGTTTTCTGCTTCATTATCACTGCGGTCAAAGCTATAACAATCCTTCATAAGAAATTCTCTTGACCTTATAATTCCGAACCTTGGTCTGATTTCATCACGATATTTTGTTTGTATCTGATAAAACATTAAAGGTAAATTCTTCCAGCTTTTTACATACTTTCTTACAATATCAGAAACAACCTCTTCATGTGTTGGTCCGAGAAGCATTTCACGATTGTGTCGGTCTTTAAAAACAATCATATCTTTACCCATCTTGCCGAATCTTTCTGATTCTTTCCATAATGATGCAGGTTGCAAGGAAGGCATTAAAATTTCCTGGGCACCTGCATTATCCATTTCTTCCCTTATAATATTTGAAACCTTTTTTAGAACTCTCAGTCCGAGTGGAAGAAAGGAATATATACCCGAGACAAGTTTGTCTATCATCCCTGATTGATGCATAAGTTTTTGACTTATTGTCTCAGCATCAGATGGTGGTTCTTTCGACGTAAAAATAAATGAAGATGTCCATTTCATTTGTTGCTCCTGTATTGTAGGCAGTATTCTTAGTTCTTGTCTTTGACCTAAGGAATTTTCTTTATAAATAAAAAATCCTTGAATTTCTCGCGTTAATCCTATATTTGAGGAAAAAACCCCTGTATATTCTTGTGCATAATCTTCAAAAAAGATACAGATTATTATACTCCCATTACATTTATGTATCAATGTTCCACAGTGTCGTGTCTCTTATATCTCTTTATTTTTGTTTTTTCTCTCGACACGACACTTTTAGGAGGGGGCAAGCCCCCTACCTAAGGATCCGCAAAACATTGCGGCTCCATTCTCCCCCAAACATGAGGGACTTTATCCCTCATACTCCCTTGTAGTGTGCTGTACTTTGCTTTCGAATGTATCTACGGTTGTTGGAATCAGCACACTTAGTGTCGTGTCTTTTAGATTTCCTTATTTTTGTCTTTCTCTCGACACGACACTTTTAGGAGGGGGCAAGCCCCCTACCTAAGGATCCGCAAAACATTGCGGCTCCATTCTCCCCCAAACATGAGGGACTTTATCCCTCATACTCCCTTGTAGTGTGCTGTACTTTGCTTTCGAATGTATCTACGGTTGTTGGAATCAGCACACTTAGTGTCGTGTCTTTTAGATTTCCTTATTTTTGTCTTTCTCTCGACACGACACTTTTAGGAGGGGGCAAGCCCCCTACCTAAGGATCCGCAAAACATTGCGGCTCCATTCTCCCCCAAACATGAGGGACTTTATCCCTCATACTCCCTTGTAGTGTGCTGTACTTTGCTTTCGAATGTATCTACGGTTGTTGGAATCAGCACACTTAGTGTCGTGTCTTTTAGATTTCCTTATTTTTGTCTTTCTCTCGACACGACACTTTTAGGAGGGGGCAAGCCCCCT